>DATJWU010000244.1:0-6705 GCA_035501055.1 Thermodesulfovibrionales bacterium | reverse complement strand
CAATCCCCCCGGAGTTTATGGAGAGCAGGATGCTGAAGGCGCTTCTGTCGGTCATCAGGGAGGATAAGGGGTTCAGGGACGCGGTGGCCGCTCTCGGCGGATACGACACCGGCGACATGGGGAAGGTCGTCTACGGAGGATGAGACCCCTCGCCTTTCCTCTCTCTCTCAAGGTTAGTCCCCCTTCTCCTTCGGATAAGACCGCAGATGCCGGGCGCCTGAGACGTTCACTTGACAATGCCGGATTCCCCGGCGTCGAAATACCGCTTCCTCTTCTGAGGGAACTGCCCCGGCTGCTCAGGGCGGCAGGGAAGAGCGAGACGGTGATGCAGCCTGTTCTCGGATGCACGGACCGCGGCTTCCGCCTCGTCGGTCTCGGCGGGGAGAGGCTGCATGGCCTCGCGGTCGACCTCGGCACGACGAATATCACGCTTGTGCTGACTGACATGATTTCCGGAAAAGAGATCGATATCCTCGACATCGAAAATCCACAGATGAGCTTCGGAGACGATGTGCTCACGAGAGTCCACAGGAGCATGAGGGGGGAAGACCTGCACTCACCCCTCATGAACGGCCTCAACGGCGCGGTCGCGTCGCTCTGTTCCCGGAACGGACTTCACGGCGAGGATATCGCGGCGGTTGCTGCCGCGGGAAACACCATCATGTCTCACTTCTTCCTCAACCTCCCGGTAGAGAATATCCCTGTCGAGCCTTATGTGCCTGCCCTTCAGAGCCCTGGGTTCGTCCCGAGCCGTGAGGTGGGCCTTGCGGTCAATCAGGAAGCACTCGTCTATGTTTTTCCGAATGCCGGGAGTTATGTGGGAGGGGACATTGTTGCGGGGATACTCGCCACAGGGATCTATCGGGAAGATGAACCTTCTCTCTTCGTAGACGCGGGCACGAACGCAGAGATCGTTCTCGGCTGCAGGGACTGGCTTATGGCCGGCGCCGGTGCTGCCGGTCCTGCCCTCGAGGGCGGGGTGTCTGCGATAGGAAGAAGAGCAGGGCCGGGCTCGGTGGAGCACGTGCGTATCGACAAGGAGACGAAAGAGATCGTTCTCGAAACCGTGGGAGGAGGAGAGCCGCAGGGCATTTGCGGGTCGGGCATGATAGACCTCGTCTCCGAGATGTTCGATGCCGGTCTCATCGATCAGCGGGGGAAGTTCATCTCTGCGGAGAAAGATTATCCCCTCCTGAGAGAGAAGCCGGGGAAGCTGATGGTCTCGGAAAAAGAGATAGAGAACTTTCTCAGATCGAAGGCCGCGATGTTCACCGCCCTGTCGGTAATGGTGCGGTCAGTCGGTCTGACCTTTCATGACATCAGCAGGATTTCTGTGGCGGGTGCGCTCGGATGCGGCATCAGTGTCGAAAAGGCGGTAAACATCGGCATGCTGCCCGATATCGACGTGGGCTGTTTTGTGTCCGAGGGGAACACCTCACTCCGCGGCGCCCGGATGCTGCTCCTGGAGAGTGAACGGCTCGAAGATATCCGGAAGATAGCCGCGATGATCACCTACCGCGAGCTGAACGAAGACGGGGAGTTCATGCGGGAGTTCCCGGGCGCGCGGTTTATCGAACGGAGGCGATGAGCCGAGATCTCACTTCCTGTCTTTTTTGGAAATATACCACAGGGCTGCGGCGCCCGCCAGTGTGGCGGTTCCTGCGCCGATACCGATACCGATTTTCCACATCCGCTTTTTGTCCCTGGCCCTTCGTTCGAGGAGGCGCATGTACCTTTCCGCAACCATCTCGCAGTGTTCGACATCCTCTTCGCAGAAGCCGAAGATCTGCATGAGGAGATGTGTCCTCTCCTCGATAAGGGACTGAAGACGCGTCCAGTAGTTGACCTTGTCGGTCGAGGATTTGTGCTCTCTCATGTCTTTCTCTTCAGCGATGGTGCGCAGAAATTTGTCGAGGAGGTCCTTGTCGGCGTCACGGTAAATCGGGAGTGCGGGGTCGCCGATCTTGCGCAGCACGGGCCATTGGCAGCGCTCTTCGAGTTTAATCAGTTCGGACCAGGCCCGTTTGCCAAGATGGAGAAGGGTTACCGATTTCCTGATCGAATAGTAAAATTCTTTCAGTTCTCTTTCCCTGAAGCCGCTGTCCTTGAAGACAACCGAAAATTCCTTGAACCGAATCACGCCTGCATCCTCGCTTTTTTAGTATTGTACCACGGCGGCAAAACTGACAGGGAAGAGGCCTCTGACAGCGCCGGGAAATGATAGCCCGTGCTATACTGAAATCCGGTGAGAAGCCATGACGCATTCCTTCACGATAAGACTCAACGACGAAATCTCTTCGGTCCTGAAAAGGGTTGAATCCGGAATCACGGGCAACGGGGGAAGATTCGAGGGCGATCTGGAGTGCGGCACCTTTGCCGGGAAATCGGTCCTGGGATTTATCGAGGGGAGATATCACTCCCTGTCGGACCGGGAGATCAGGATCACGATCACGGACAAGCCGTTCATCGTCCCTTACCGCACGATTGAATCGGAACTAAGGAAGTATTTCGCGTAGCGGACGATCCCGCCTGCAGTTTTGTGAGAGCCCGTGGAAAGCCTGCCACGGGAGATCCCGGTTTCTCTTTAATGATGAGCAGTATAGCTAAAAGTCTTTCACCGCCACTTTAAACGCCACATTGAGGCCCAGCAAAACTGAGGTAGTATTCAGAACGCCCCTGTCATCCTCACCGGCAGGCTGCTGCTGTATCATGCGCGATAACCTTTTTTTGATGCTGGTTTTGGAATAAAATGTATTCCATATCCAGCGCAGGCCGTCTTCCAACTCTTCAGAGGTCATGTTTTTGGGGTGAAAGGTCGAATGCTGTCCGTTGAACTTTGTGACATCAGTCTCAAAGATGCGGCCCTCAGCCTGAAGCTGCTCATAGAATTTCGATCCGTGCAGCGGGAACAGCGCTGAAAACATTGCCAGCTCAATCCCATTGTCTTCACAAAAGGCAAGGGTTCTCGCAAAAACGTCCTTATCATCCCCTTCAAAACCGAACATAAAGGAAGCGTAAACTCCTATGCCGGCATCATGGGTCATCCTTATCCACTCTGCAAACTTCTCCGACCTCGCCCATTTTTTATCAACCGCCTGAAGATTGTCCTGACTCAGAGACTCGATGCCGGTAAATAAGAACTGACACCCGCTTTCAGCCGCCAGGCGCATCGCTTCCCGGTCTGCAGCACGATTGAGCGAAAACTGACCGCTCCATTTGATCTTCAGGGGAATCATTTCCCGGAACAACTTGCGGGCATATGCGGGATCGCCGATTATATTATCGTCAACAAAAAAGAGTGCCTTGCCCTTCAGTTCCTCAAGCTGCCGCACGACATGATCGATCGGTCTGTGGCGAAACTTTGCCCCGTAAAAATTCGTAACCGAGCAGAAATCGCAGTCATAGGGGCAACCCCGCGTTGTTTCGATATGATAAAACTCATCCCTTTCCGAGAAAAATTCCTTTTTTATGAACGGAATATCCTTGAGGTCGATAAGCTGTTTTGCTTTATAATATGGTCGAAGCTGATTGCGTCGCAAATCGCTTATCACCTCATTCCATAGGTGCTCTGCCTCCCCTGCGACGACACTATCGACGTGTCTCCGGGCCTCGTCATAGTTTAATGTCGGGAAGAACCCGCCGAAGGCCACCTTTATCCCTCTGGAGCGAAACATTTTTGCAATTGCAATTGCAGATGGTGACACATGATGCATGACCGTTATTCCCACGAGGTCCCAATGCTCACCATACGGGATGGAGCGGTGATTTTCATCAATGATTTCAACTTCAATATCCTCGGGCGTGAGTGCCTTTAAAATCGGCAATGCAAGGGGTGTCGCGTTCATCGCGCGAACTGCAGCCAGTCCCCGTCCCACTCTCTTTGGATTTATAAGCAATATTCTCATATGAATCCCGGGTTATGGCGACGCAGGGGGCTCCTTGTCCGTTGGCGTGCCGGTCAGATAACGGTAAAAAGCCACTGCCCGGTTGATGGGAGGTGTCTCATGTCCCGCGGTCAAGGGGCTCGCGTTCTCGCTGGTGCACACGATGTCGCAATAACGCCAAACGTCTTGCGACTCGCGTTCGAACAGGTAAATCGACCAGGGGTTTTCAGTTTCGCAGCTCATAGGGCTCGAAAGACTGTCATAACAGGCGGTAAGAGCACACTTTGCGGCATTGTCTCCGGATACGTGAAAGAAAAGAAATGGCGGGGTGGACGGGGCTCGAACCCGCGACCTCCGACGTGACAGGCCGGCGTTCTAACCAGCTGAACTACCACCCCAAAACGACGTCACATCAGGTGATATTATCACGATTTCGAGAGAAAAAAGCAACCTGAAAATCCTTTTATAGAAATCAATTCGTCGAAGCCATCGGTCACAATCAGGCGGCGTCGCTTCTTTTTTGCACAGGCAATGATAGAATAAAAAAAGGTGGCAACAGGAAAGAGCGAAGGCACCATGAGGGACTGGCTCCTCGAGAGGAGGGGGAGAATCATTGCTGCCGGTATCCTTACTGTGGCCCTGCCTCTTGTGGGCCTCACCGTGTACGTGCATCATCAGGTCCGGTCGGAAATAGAGAACACTGTAGTTGAAGAGAACCGGGCGTTCTTTAATGTGGCAGTCTATCATGTGAAGGAGAAGATAGACAGCGATATCTCCAGCGGCAAGGTTATGGCCGCGAGGGCTGATTTTATACGTGCCTTGAAGGGCGAAGACAGTGCAGCCATTCGTGAACATCTCATGAATCTGATCGCGAATTCCGATACGGTCGAGCGGGTTGTGGTCACCTCTCCGAGGGCGGTTTTTCTTGCGGACTATCCTGCGGATCCGCTCGCAGTGGGCAGGGATTTTTCCCGCAGCGACTGGTATAAGGGAGTCTCCATGGGGTGGTCCCCCTATGTTTCCGACCTGTATTTCGAAGAGACGGTGCCCCGGAGATACCTCTTTGCGATCGCCATACCCGTGAAGGATTCATTCGGTGCGGTCATCGGTATCATCGTGCTCCTGCCCAGAGAGGACTATCTGAGGAGCATACTTGCTGCGATGCGCATAGGCGGAGGGTTTGTGTACGTGGTTGACAGGAAGGGGAATCTCCTCTATCATCCTTCCTATACGCAGGACAGGATCGTCGACTTCTCAAGAATGCCTGTAGTGATGAAGGTGCGGAATGGTCTCGGCGGCATTGAAAGGGTGTCCGACCCTGCAAGCGGCGAAACGGTCGTGGCGCAATATGATTCCATCAAAGAACTGAGCTGGGGTATGGTCATGCAGAGGCCTGAGAAAGAGATACTTCGCCCGGTGAAGAAGATCACCTTCGGGGTATCGGTGTTTGCCGGTATCCTGCTCATGCTGGGGTCGGTTGTTGCCTACAGGGGGATGATTCTCCTCTATTCGATCCGGAGGCTCTCTCTGAGACTCGAGGAACAGAAACAGCATGAAAAGGAAATAAAGGAACAACTGCAGGTAGAACTCATCGAGCGTCAACGGTCGGAAGCGGCGCTCGTGGAGAGCGAAGACCGGTACAGAAAGCTTGTCGAACTCTCTCCCGACGCCATCCTTATTCACCGCGACAAGAGGATCGTCTTCGCGAACACTGCAGGGGCGGCACTGCTCGGAAGGCAGAATGCCGCTGAATTGACCGGAACGCCGATCATGGAGATCGTGCACCCGGACTACAGGGACCTCGTCAAAGAGAGGCTTCGTTTGGCAGGGGAAGGGGAGACTACGCCTCTCGCTGAACTGAAGATCGTCCGACCGGACGGGACCGTCGTTGATGTTGCGTCTGCCGGCAGCCCGTTCACCTACTCGGGGAAACCGGCGATCATGGCGGTGATGCACGATATCACCAGGAGCAAAGAGGCGGAACGGCGGCTGGTCCGGGCACTGGGAGAACTCGAGTCGTCCAATAAGGAGCTTGAGCAGTTTGCCTCTATTGCGTCCCACGACCTTCAGGAGCCCCTGCGCAAGATCTCCGGCTTTACCGAGCTTCTCGAAAGGCGCTACAGGGACAAGCTCGATCCTGATGCGGACCGCTACATGGAGTATATCGTCGATGCCGCGAAGAGGATGCGCATGTTGATCGATGAGTTGCTGGCCTATTCACGCTTGGGAAGAGGTGAAAAGAAGTATCAGCCCACAGACTGCAACAAGGTTCTCGGACAGGTGCTCGGCGATATGGAGAAGGCGATAAAGGAGCGCGGCGCTCTGGTGACCCAGGACGAACTGCCGACACTATCCGCAGATGCCCTGCAGCTGGGGCAGGTTCTCCAGAACCTCATTGCAAACGCCGTCAAGTTCAGCGGTGACGGGCCGCCAAGGGTCCATATCTCGGCGAGGCAGGAGGGCGGTGAATGGATATTTTCCGTGAGAGACAACGGCATCGGCATAGAGCCCCAGTTCTTCCCCCGTATTTTTGTCATGTTCCAGAGGCTTCATACGCAGGACGAATATCCGGGAAGCGGCATCGGCCTTGCGGTATGCAGGAAGATCATCGAGAGGCACGGGGGGCGGATATGGGTGGAGTCAGGGGCCGGAAGCGGTTCGACCTTCTACTTCACGCTCCCTGCGCGACGGGAAGACGGCCATTCATGATTCTCTGCTCTCGGGAAAAGGCCGGTCAGCAAAAAGGCAGGCATTCGCGGTGACGGAGAAGAGAGAAGAGCGCAGATGGATGATACGGGAAAGATAAGACTTCTGCTCATTG
>DATJWU010000243.1:0-5826 GCA_035501055.1 Thermodesulfovibrionales bacterium | reverse complement strand
TGCTTCCGCCGCCGAGTCCTGCGGCGAGGGGTATTTCCTTCTTCAGGGTTATCTTTACGCCCTTTCTGACGCCGCACCGCTGCTTCATCAAAAGCGTTGCCTTATACACAAGGTTATCTTCTCGGGGAAGGGTAAAGTCAGCGGTCAGATCGACGTCGTCCGAGTCTTCAAAAGTGAGGGAATCGCAGAGGGTGAGGCACTGCATGAGACTGCTGATCTCGTGATAGCCATCGGTGCGTTTGCAGCGTACGTTCAGGAACCAGTTGATTTTCGCCGGGGCCTTCAGGGTGAGCATGGGGTTATTCTTCGGAAGGACCTTCTCTGAGTTTCCTTATCTTCTCTCCGACCCGTTCTTTCAGCCCTTCTTCTTCGTCACCGAGCCCGATCGATTTTTCCCATGCCTTCAGCGCCTCATCTTTCATCCCGAGCGCGTGATACACGTCCCCGAGATGTTCGTAGAGGACGGGATCGTCCTTGACGACCTCCTGGGCCTTCCTGAGATAGTGCAGGGCGTCGTCCAGCTTTCCTTGCCTGAAATAGACCCAGCCGAGGCTGTCTATGATGTAACCGCTGTCGGGCTTCAACTCCAGGGCCCTCCTGATAAGAGAGAGGGCCTCCTCGAGATTGATCCCCTTGTCGGCAAAAGTATAGCCGAGGTAGTTTAGGGCGTCCGCATTCCTGGGGTTGATTTCGATGACCTTTCTGAGCGTGGCGATCATCTCATCGTAGCGGTCCGTTTTGTCCATGAGCACCGCAAGATTAAAGAGAAGCTCGTCGTTGTCCTTAAAAAGGGCGAGGCCTTCCCTGAAGGCATTTTCGGCCTTCCGGTAATCTTTCGCCTGCATCGACGAGAGGCCGAGATAGAGGAATATCTCGGGGTTCTGTTTGTCGAAGGAGAGTACCTCTTCGTAGACCCTGATCGCCTCATCGTACCGCTTGAGTCTCGCATAGACCATACCGAGGTGAAGAAAGGCATTGATGTTCCTGGGGTCCAGAGAAAGGACCTTCCTGAACCCTTCGATTGCTTCGGGATACTTCTCCATCTCCTCATAGGTGACCGCGAGGTAGTACCTCGCCGCCGGGTCATTCGGTTTTGAGGCGATCACCAGCTGCAGTTCCTGCACGGCCAGGTCAAACTGTTTTTCGTCGAGGTAAAGCAGGCCGAGCTTGATGTGGATATCGATGTTCGAGGGGTCGCTGGTGCTCATCTTCTCAAGCGCTTCAATCGCCTTTTCGACGTTCTTCTCCTTGAGGTATATCTGGCTCAGCCTCTCTCTCGCCCGTGTGTCGTGGGGGTTTGTTTCAGAGGCTTTCTTGTAAAGTGACTCCGCTTTCTCGAGATCGCCTTTTATCTCGCTGATCACGCCGAGATTATAATAGACGCCCGAGAAATTCGGTCTCAGATCGACGACCTTCCGGAAGGCATCTTCGGCCCTGTCATAGTCCTTCATTTCAAAATATACGGTGCCGAGATAGTAGGCAGCCATCGCGTTTTCGGGGTCTCTCTTCGACAACGCGTTGAGTACCTTCTCTGCATCGTCGAATCTCTGTCTCGATGCATAGAGCACGCCGAGGAATAAGGAGGCTTCGTTGTCGGAAGGATCAAGGGAAAGGACCCTCTCGTAGACTTTGATCGCCTCGGCGGTCTTCTGCTGGCTGTTGTAGAGTTGCCCGAGCATGATAAGGGCCGGGACATAATCCGGATTTGACTTCAGGACTTCTTCGGCTGTCCCTGTCGCCTCCTCCACCTTCCCCGTCTTAAGAAGGACAGAAGCAAGCTGGATCTTAAGGTACTCGGAGGAGGGATCAAGCCTGATCGCCTCGCGGTAATCCGCCGCCGCCTTGTCCCAGTCACCCGACAACTCTTCTTCATACCCGAGCAGATACTGATAATATGCGTCCGCAGGGGGCTCGGGCTTTTCCCGTCTGACCTCAGCGGTGTGCGGTGCGCAAGAGGCTGAAATCAGGACTGCCGCGAGGGCCGCGGTACGAACAAAGGCAATGAATTTCATGGGCTCTCCTTTTGTTTCTGAATTATAGCAGAATGCGGCGTTCAGAAAAAGGCGCTCATCGCTCCCGCACGATACAGAGATTCATGAGTGTCAAGTTTTTCTTTTGGAAGTGCGGTATATCTATAAAAAAATCTTGACTTTTTCCTCAGTAAACAATAAAATTTGGCTGGTACGGTGAAGGGCTTTGCCCGCACCGAATACTGAATAAAACACAGTGATGAGGTCCGATGCCTCGGAGGAAGGAACCATGGGATACAAACTTCTCCTTGCTGATGACAGCATAACGATCCAGAAAGTCGTCGAGCTCGTTCTCGCCGGGGAGGGCTTTGATATCAAGGCTACGAACAACGGTGATGAGGCGCTTTCGGCGCTCGCGGCATTTACGCCTGATGTGGTCCTTGCCGATATCGCGATGCCTGTCATGAACGGTTACCAGCTGTGTGAAAAGATCAAATTGAACCCGGCAACAAAGGATATACCGGTGATACTGCTCGCGGGTGCTTTTGAGCCGATAGACGAGGAAGTCGCGCAAAAGGTCGGCGCCGACGATTACATCGTAAAGCCTTTTGAATCCCAGGAACTGATCAGCAAGGTCAATGCGGTCCTTGTAAACAAGACGATGACGGCAGATGCGGGCATACAGGAAGAGAGCGAGGCGGTTGAGGCGATCGTCACTGAGGACGATCTGTGGATGATGGAAGAAATCGCACCCGCCGAAGTTGCGGAAGAAGTTGCTGCGGAGACGCTCCTCGACGATGAAGCCGGCCTTGAGGCGGCATTTAGTGCCGAGTCCTCCATGGATTTTGGATCAGTAAAGGACATGCCGGAGGAGACAACGGACGAGGCCACGGTGCTCGCGAGTGAAGACGCGGAGGAATTTGCGATGCCTCCCCAGCCTGCGCCGCAACCGGCGCCTGTCGCTCCGGTCACGACCCGCCCTTCTGCCGAGCCGTCTCTTCAGGCGCGGATCGAGACGCCCTCAAGGGAGGAAGTTGCCGCCATGCTGAGGCGCAGCTTTGATGAAAAGATAGGCCTTCTTTTTACCGCCTCCGATATACGGGACATCCTGCGTTCGTCGATTGACAGTAAAGTCGGACCGCTCTTCTCCTCAGGGGAGATGCGAGACCTGCTCGGTGAGAGCATCACCTCGTCGGTGCGGGATTCCGCGGCGAAGCTGTTGTCGGAGCTTGCACCCCGGATAATCGAGAAGCTCCTGAGCCAGACGCTGCAGGGAATCGCCGCCACGCTCGCAAAGGATGTCGAGAAGGTCATATGGGAAACAGTGCCCGACCTCGCGGAGACGATCATTTCACGAGAAATAGAAAAAATCAAATCCGAGCTCTAGGAAACATTTTTCGAGAACCCTTCACCCCCGTTCCCTCATTCTGAACTACGATGGCAGAATTGGAGAAAAGCTACAGCCCTCAGCATATAGAGGAAAAGTGGTACAACCTATGGCTTGAGAGGGGTTACTTCAACCCCGACGCCTCTCAGGGAAAGCCGTACTCCATTGTCATTCCCCCTCCCAATGTGACCGGATCGCTGCATATGGGCCATGCGCTCAACGCGACCCTTCAGGACATCCTCATCCGCTGGAGGCGCATGACCGGACACCGCGCCCTCTGGGTCCCCGGCACGGATCATGCGGGCATCGCGACACAGAACGTGGTCGAGAGGGAACTCGCCAGGGAAGGGCTCGACCGGCACCGGTTGGGGAGAGAGGCCTTTATCGCGCGGGTCTGGAAGTGGAAGGCCGAATACGGCGGCAGGATTATCCATCAGTTGAAGAAACTGGGTGCTTCCTGCGATTGGTCTCGTGAGCGTTTTACCCTCGATGAAGGGCTTTCCAGAGCGGTGCGTGAGGTCTTTGTGAGACTTTACGAAGACGGTCTCATTTACCGGGACAACAGGCTTATCAACTGGTGTCCGAGATGCCACACCGCATTGTCCGACCTCGAGGTCGAGCACGAAGAACTTGACGGGCTTCTCACCTTTATGCGGTATCCTCTTGAGAAGGGGCAGGGGCATATCGTCGTTGCCACGACAAGACCCGAGACCATGCTCGGGGACACCGCGGTAGCGGTCAATCCTGAAGACGGGCGTTACCGTGACCTTATCGGGAAGACTGTCCTGCTGCCGCTCACGGGGCGCTCCATTCCGATCGTCGCCGATAGTGCGGTCGATCCCTCCTTCGGCACCGGAGCGGTAAAGGTGACGCCGGCCCACGACTTTAATGACGAGGCGATTGCGAAGCGGCAGGACCCGCCGCTGCCGGCTGTCAGCGTCATCGACGACAGGGGCATGATGACCCTCGAGGCAGGCGCCGTCTGCGAAGGTATGGACCGGTACGAATGCAGAAAAAAGGTCGTCAGGGAGCTGAAAGCAGCAGGCCTGATCGAGAAGGAGGAGAAACACCGCCACTCCGTGGGTCACTGCTACCGGTGCAAGACGGTCATTGAGCCTCTTTCCACTCCACAATGGTATGTCAGCGTGAAGCCTCTCGCGGAAAAGGCTATGGCCGCAGTCCGCGACGGAAGGATAAAGATTGTCCCCCCTTCATGGGAGAATACGTACTTTTCATGGATGGAGAATATCAGGGACTGGTGCATATCGAGACAGATCTGGTGGGGCCACCGGATCCCTGTGTGGTACTGTCAGAAAATGGAGAATGCAGAGTGCACAATGAAGAAAGGGATCATCGTGAGCCGTACCGCGCCCGAGGCATGTCCCTATTGCGGAAACGGAGAACTCCTCCAGGACGCAGACGTGCTCGATACCTGGTTTTCATCAGCCCTCTGGCCCTTCTCCACACTGGGCTGGCCCGACGAGACGGAGGAGCTCAGAACGTTTTACCCGACGAGTGTGCTCGTGACCGGGTTCGACATCCTTTTCTTCTGGGTGGCGAGGATGATCATGATGGGGCTGAAGTTCATGGGCGATGTGCCCTTCAGGGATGTGTACATTCATGCCCTCGTGAGAGACGCGAAGGGACAGAAGATGTCGAAGTCGAAGGGGAACGTCGTCGACCCTCTCATCATGATCGACAAATACGGGGCCGACGCCTTTCGCTTTTCTCTCGCCGCATTTGCGGCGCAGGGGAGGGATGTACGGTTTTCCGAGGACCGTGTCGAGGGCTACCGGTTTTTTGTGAACAAACTATGGAACGCCGCGAGATTTGTAATGATGAACGCGGAGACGGCCGGGGCCGGAAACGACGCCCCGCCGGCGACAGGGGGCCTTGCCGAACGATGGATCATGAGCAGGCTCACGCTGACCGCGGAAGAGATGAACGCCTCCCTTGAGGACTACCGCTTCAATGACGCGGCAAGCAGCATCTATCAGTTCATCTGGCACGAGTTCTGCGACTGGTACATAGAGATGTCCAAGGAGGCGCTTTACGGCGAAGGGGCGGACAAGAGAGAGACCATCACGTGCCTTCTTTCGGTGCTCGATGCCTCCCTGGGGCTGCTCCATCCCTTCATGCCCTTTGTGACGGAGGAGATCTGGCAGGGCATCAGGGCCTATAGGCGCGATGCGGCGACGCAGAGCATCGTGATGGCGCAGTTCCCTGCTCCTGCCGCGCGGGATTACGAGGCGGAAGAAGAGATGTCCTATGTCATCGAGGCGGTGACCGGGGTGAGGAATATCAGGGGAGAGATGAACATATCGCCAGGCAGGGAAGTTGCGGCGTCCATCAGGACTTTTACCGGGGACGCTTCGCGGACACTGAAGGACAACCTCCCCCTCATAAGGAGGCTCGCAAGACTTGGAGAGGTCATCATCGGCACCGATACCGGAAGGCCGAAGGGTTCTG
>DATJWU010000242.1:0-3578 GCA_035501055.1 Thermodesulfovibrionales bacterium | reverse complement strand
AGGTCAAAAAGGGTCTCAAGATGGGGATATGCGGCGAACATGGCGGAGAAGCGAAATCGGTTGAGTTTTGTCACCACATCGGACTCGATTACGTGAGCTGTTCTCCCTACAGGGTTCCGATTGCGAGATTCGCCGGCGCCCAGGCCGCGATAAGGGAAAAGAAGAGATAAACCGCGGTATATGATATAGTTATACAGAAGAAAAAAACGAAATGAGAAAGGTAGGTGAGTTGCGTGGCACTCGCAAAAGAAAAGAAACAGGTACTTATCGGTGATTACAAGATCCATGAAAAGGATACGGGCTCCCCGGAGGTTCAGATAGCGATTCTGAGCGAACGGATAACATATCTTACGGATCATTTCAAAACACACAAGAAGGATCATCATTCACGGCGCGGGCTTCTGAAGCTCGTCAGCCAGCGGAGAAGTCTGCTCGATTATCTGAAGACGAACAGCAAGGAGCGCTACGAGAAGATCGTAGAGCGCCTGGGACTCAGGAAATAGGAGAAACGTATTCATGACGAAGGTAGAAGTTGAGGTAAGAGGCAAGACGATCACGTTCGAGACGGGCGAGATCGCAAAACAGTCTGATGGCGCGGTGGTCATGAGATGCGGCGACACGGTTTTGCTCGCCACGGCTGTTGCAAACAAGAAGATAAGGGAAGGCATTGATTTTTTCCCTCTGACGATCGATTACCAGGAGAAGGCTTTTTCCGCCGGAAAGATTCCCGGCGGGTATTTCAAACGGGAAGGCAGGCCGACCGAGAAGGAAGTCCTTACCTCCCGCCTCATAGATCGGCCCGTGAGGCCGCTTTTCCCTGAGGGCTTTCGCTCAGAGACCCAGGGCATCGTAGCGGTCCTTTCCTATGGGGACGAGAATGTGTCGGACGTCCTGGGGATCACGGGGATGTCCGCAGCGCTGGTAATCTCCGATATCCCTTTTGACGGCCCTGTTGCAGCAGTCAGGGTCGGACTGTCGAATGGCGAGTTACTCATCAATCCCTCTCTCGCCGAATCCGATAACCTTGAACTCAACATTGTGGTCGCCGGAACAGCAGATGCGGTGTTGATGGTTGAAGGCGGCGCGGCGGAGGTATCGGAGAAGATACTCCTCGACGCGATTGAACACGGTCATGCAGAGATCAAGAGAATTGTTGCGGTCCAGAATGAGTTAAGGAAACTCGTCGGAAGGCCGAAGAGGCCTTTGATCGAAAAGACGGTCGATGAAGGACTGCTGAACAGCGTGAAAGAATACGTTCTCCCCCGGATCAAGGAATACATAGCGATTCCCGGTAAGATGAGGAGACAGGAGGCCCTTGACGTGCTTCTCGCTGACGCGCTCAAGCATTTCGAGGCTGAAGAAAAGGGACTCAGCAAGGACATTGCAAACATATTCTTTGATATAGAGAAGGAACTCGTGCGAAGGATGATCCTTGACGAGGGGATCAGGGCCGACGGAAGAAGGCCTGACGAGATCAGGCAGATAACCTCAAGGGTGGGCTTCCTCCCGAGGGCCCACGGTTCGGCCCTCTTTGTGAGAGGGGAGACACAGGCCCTGGTCGCAGTCACTCTCGGCACCGCCGATGACGAGCAGAAGATAGAGACCCTCGAAGGCGAGACCTACAAGACCTTCATGCTCCACTATAATTTCCCTCCCTTCAGTGTGGGCGAGGTAAAACCGCTTCGTTCCCCGGGAAGGCGTGAGATCGGCCACGGCGCCCTCGCCGAGAGGTCCCTGAAAACGATTATCCCTCCCAGGGAGGCATTTCCCTACACCATACGGATTGTCTCCGATATCCTTGAATCGAACGGTTCTTCCTCCATGGCGACAGTCTGCGGCGGCACCCTCGCGCTGATGGATGCGGGTGTGCCGATCAAAGCGCCCGTTGCCGGCATCGCCATGGGTATGATCCAGGAAGGCGAAAAGACCGTCGTCCTTACCGATATCCTCGGTCTCGAAGACCACCTCGGGGATATGGATTTCAAGGTCACGGGCACCGAGGAAGGCATAACCGCATTCCAGATGGATCTCAAGACCGGCGGCGTCAGCAAGGAAGTAATGGGAAAGGCCCTCGAACAGGCGAGGCAGGGGAGGGTCTTCATCATCGGGAAACTGAAAGAGGCCCTGTCCGCTCCGAGAGAGAACTTGGCTCCTCATGCGCCGCGCATCTACACAATGCAGATCGATAAGGAGAAGATTCGCGAAGTCATCGGGTCCGGCGGAAAGGTTATCCGCAGCATTGTGGAGCAGACAGGAGCGAAGATAGACATCGAGGACACCGGGGTGATCAGCATCGCGTCTTCGGATGAGTCCTCTGCAATGAAAGCGATTGAGATTATCAAGGGCATCGTCGCCGAGGCGGAACTCGGGAAGATCTATACCGGCAAGGTGAAGAGGATAATGGACTTCGGGGCTTTTGTGGAAATCCTGCCCGGGACCGAGGGACTGCTCCACATATCCCAGATATCCGAGAAGAGGATCGCAAAGGTGACTGACGAGTTGAACGAAGGCGATGAGGTGCCCGTCAAGGTGATCGAGATAGACAAGACCGGCAGGATCAGGCTGAGCAGAAAAGAGGCCATGAGAGAACAGCAGGAAGCACAGTAGGATTTTCCGTTCTCGCGCGGGCCGCGGTTGGTGAGCGGTCGGCGGGAAGGAGCAGGCAACTCAGGCAAGGAGCCTTCCTTTGCCTGAGTCAAACAAAGAAACGAGGCGTCACGCCTCGTAATTTGTTTTGAGCGGATACACAGTCGGACGGACAAGGGAGACTGAGCATGTTCAAGAAGTATCACCTCGACAACGGAATTCCCCTGGTCGTGGAGCAGATAAGCAATGTCCGCTCGGTCGCGCTCGGCGTATGGGTCAAGGTTGGTTCGCGCTACGAACCTGAAGAGACAAACGGGATATCGCACTTCCTGGAGCATATGTTTTTCAAGGGAACGCGCAGGCGGTCCTCGAGAGACATCGCGGTGGAGATCGATTCCGTCGGCGGAGACCTCAACGCCTATACCTCACGGGAGACGACCACCTTTTATGTGAAGGTCCTCGATGAACATATCGGCAGGGGGATCGACCTCCTCAGCGACCTTTTCCTCCACTCCACCTTCCCGGAAGAGGAGATGGAAAAGGAAAAGAGGATTATCAGGGAGGAACTGAAGATGGTTGAGGATACCCCGGACGATTTTATCCACGACCTTTTTTATCAGACGATTTGGGGAGATGAAAGTATAGGCCAGTCCATTCTCGGGAGGAGAGAGACGATAAAGTCCTTTCAGAGGGACGATCTCCTTTCCCACATCAGGAAGTATTACGGCACGAAAGACACTATCATCGCCTGTGCAGGGAATTTCAATCCTGATCAGCTTATTGCGACCCTTAACGAAACGCTGGGAGGATTGAGAAGAGGCTCAGAACCGAAGAAGGGCAGGAAACCGGCGTTTAACCCCGGCGCCACAGTTCACAGCAAGGACCTCTCCGAAGCCCATATCTGCCTCGGCGTCGAGGGGATACCCGTGACGAGTCAGGACCGCTACCCGCTTTATGTCCTGAACGGCATCCTCGGCGCAGGGGTGAGCTCG
>DATJWU010000241.1:0-5407 GCA_035501055.1 Thermodesulfovibrionales bacterium | reverse complement strand
CCATTCCGCTTGAACTTCTCAAGATAGCCAACGTTGCTGCCGGTATCGTCTGCCCCGGCGGATTCGCCGAGGAGAACTACAAGAGGATTCTTCAGCATGTCTGCCGCTCATAATGCTTTTTGTCATTGTTCACAGCAATTTCTTATAATAGAAAGTACTTCATTAAGGTATTGACCTATCGGAGAAACGATGACGAAGGGGCATAAGAAAATATTCTTCTCGGGTATCGGCGGTAGCGGCATGTCTGCGCTGGCCTGTTTCACGGCGGACAGGGGCAATGTGGTGACAGGCTCGGACAGGGTCTTTGATCGGAACCCGACCCACCCGTTGTGCAGGCTGCTGCGCGCAAAGGGCATCACGCTCGTACCGCAGGACGGAAGCGGCATCGACAGTTCCCTGGACCTTGTGGTGTTCAGTACCGCGGTTGAGCCGGACCGGCCAGAGGTTATCGCCGCAAAGGCTGTCGGGATACCGTCAATGACGAGGCCTGAGTACCTTGCGGAGATCGTCACGGAGTTCAGGACTATCGCGGTGGCGGGCACGAGCGGGAAATCGACCACTGCGGGCATGCTCGCATTTCTGATGGAGAGACTCGGCCTGAAACCGAACTTTATCGGAGGAGGCAGGGTTAGACAGTTCTTGTCGGCAGCGAATCCCGGCAATTCCCTCACAGGGGATTCGGACAGACTCGTGATCGAGGCCTGCGAGTCCGACGGTACCATTGTGAATTACAGACCTCTTCACTCGGTCATCCTGAACCTCGACCTCGACCACCATACAGTTGCGGTGACTGCCGGGATGTTCAGGACACTCATCAAGAACACGACCGGGAAGATTTTTCTGAATGCTGATGATCAGAATCTCGGGAAGATCACCGACAGAGAGGCGGTCACTTTTTCGATCGACAATCCTTCTGACCACAGGGCGACTGACATCGCGCACGGCTCGTTCCGCACCGATTTCAGTCTCGGCGCAGTACGATTCGCCCTTTCCTTGCCGGGACGGCACAACCTTTACAATGCCCTTTCCTGTATCGCTGTCCTGTCTGAAATGGAGGTCCCCCTGCAAGAGATAGCCCCTGTGCTGCGCGAGTTCAGGGGGATCGAGAGAAGGTTTGATGTTCACCTCAATGACGGCGACAGGATCGTCATCGACGATTATGCCCACAACCCCCACAAGATCTCGGCGCTCATGGAGACAGTGGGAAGGATCAGGGAAAGGGCCTGTTATATCTTTCAGCCTCATGGATTTGCGCCGACGAAGATGATGAAGGATGAATATATCGATGCCTTCACAGGAGGTCTCAGGGGTTCGGATTACCTGATTCTCCTGCCGATTTTCTATGCCGGGGGCACGGCGGGGAAGGACATATCGAGCGAGGATCTTGCCGCGGGTATCAGGAACAAGGGAAAGGCTGCCGAGGTCGTCGAAAGAAGAGAAGACGTCCTTGCAAAGATCAGGGAATGGGAGACGGTTATCGTTTTCGGCGCGAGGGACGAAACCCTTTCTGATTTTGCCGCGGAGATAGCGGCGGTCTGCAGCGAAAAACTGTCATGACGGTCGGCACAAGAGAAGAAACTTCGGCACGGATCCGATACCCTAATCCCTCACCAAATGTCTGTACTTGATGCGGTGAGGCTGGTCTGCAGCGGCGCCCAGGCGGGTCTTTCTCTCCGCTTCATATTCTGAGTAGTTCCCATCGAACCAGACGACCTTGCTGTCACCTTCGAAGGCGAGTATGTGCGTTGCGATGCGATCAAGAAACCACCGGTCGTGGCTGATGACCACGGCACAGCCCGCAAAATTCTCCAATGCCTCTTCCAGTGCCCGCATCGTGTTTACGTCCAAATCATTGGTCGGTTCGTCAAGGAGAAGGACGTTGGCCTCTTCCTTCAGCATCCGTGCGAGATGCACGCGGTTTCTTTCTCCTCCCGACAACATCGAAACCTTTTTTTGCTGGTCGCTCCCGGAAAAATTGAAGCGCGCCACATAGGCCCGTGCGTTGACCTGTCTTTTGCCCAGCAGGATGGTATCCTCGCCACCCGAGATGATCTCAAAAAGAGTCTTCTCCGGGTCGAGATCATCTCGGCTCTGGTCGACGTATGCCAGCTTCACCGTATCTCCGATTCTGAAGCTTCCCGAGTCTGCATGTTCCTGTCCGGTAATCATCCTGAAAAGAGTCGTCTTTCCGGCCCCGTTAGGCCCTATGACCCCCACAATACCCCCTGGAGGAAGGGAGAAGGTCATTCCTTCCACAAGTATATTGTCGCCGTAGGCCTTGCCTACGTTCTCCGCTTCGATGACTAGCTTGCCCAAACGGGGACCCGGCGGGATATAGATTTCGAGATCCTTTGACCGTTTTTCAATATCCTGCGCAAGGAGCGATTCATATGAATTGACGCGCGCCTTTGCTTTCGCGTGGCGGCCCCGGGGAGACATACGAATCCACTCAAGCTCACGCTGCAATGTCTTCTGTCTCTCGCTCTCCGTCTTCTCCTCCTGCTCGAGACGTTGTTTCTTCTGTTCCAGCCAGGAGGAATAATTCCCCTTCCAGGGGATCCCCTCTCCCCTGTCAAGTTCAAGAATCCACCCGGCAACATTATCGAGGAAATAACGGTCATGGGTCACCGCAATGACCGTGCCGGCGTAGCCCTGCAGGTGGTGTTCAAGCCACGCCACGGTCTCTGCATCGAGGTGATTGGTAGGTTCGTCAAGGAGAAGAATGTCGGGCTTCTGCAGAAGGAGTCTGCAAAGAGCCACGCGCCTTTTCTCGCCGCCCGAGAGGATCTTTACGGGTGTTTCCCCCGGAGGACAACGCAGGGCATCCATAGCCATCTCCAGGCGCGAATCGAGATCCCATGCATCCATTGCGTCCAGTTTCTCCTGCACCTTTCCCTGACGTTCAATCAACGCATTCATGTCGTCATCCGACATCGGCTCGGCAAAGCGTTCATTGATGCGGTTGTACTCTTTCAGGGCATCCACGATCTCCCCCACTCCTTCTTCAACGATCTCCCGTACCGTCTTCGAGCTGTCCAGTTCAGGCTCCTGTTCAAGAAAACCTACGGTGTGATTCGGTGAAAGGACAGTCTCCCCGTTAAACTCCTTGTCCCTTCCTGCGAGAATGCGGAGCAGCGAGGTCTTCCCTGACCCGTTGAGACCGAGGACACCGATCTTTGCCCCGTAGAAATAGGAAAGATAGATGTCTTTCAAGACCGGCTTCTTGTCATAAAACTTGGACACCCCGATCATGGAGTAAATCACTTTGTTCGGTTCGTTCGCCATCCTGTTTCAGATCCTTTCCCGCGGGAGCAAAGGCCTTTAATCCGGCACTCCACTGCGTGCGGCTATCAGTATCTCTGTAATTTCACTCGCTCGGCCTGAATGCTTTGAGGTTCATCTGAAGGTACTGCCCTCCGTTCCACCTGTTGATGGCAGGCGTGAAGACCGCATCGATCTTCTTCGCAGAGAGACTTTCGAAGTCCTTTCCCATGTCGAAGCCGATTGCATCGAGACATGAAGAGCGCTGTTTCAGCTTCATCCTGACGTGGTTATGCCCTACAATCCGGGGGCTCAGGATGTCGAGGGACTTTGCGCCCAGAAGGGGATCGGGATTCCCGCACCCGATTGGTTCGAGGAGGGCGAGTTCCTGCACCAGAGAGGGGCTGATCTCGGCGAGGGTCACCGGTGCGTCTATCATGACGGTCGGGACGAAGTCTTCCCTCCTGATGAAATCCCCCGCAATGACATTCATCCTTTCCTGAAAGACCTGAAGGTCTCCCTCTCGGAGTTTTAACCCTGCTGCCTGCTTGTGCCCTCCGAAGGAGATGAGGATATCTCTGCATTCGGACAGCCCCTGATGGAGGTCGAATCCGGGGATGCTCCTTGCGGAACCCCTGGCGATGCCGTCTTTCATCGAAAAAATGAACGCCGGCCTGCAGAACTCGCCGGCGATGCGTGATGCTACGATCCCGATGACACCGGGATGCCAATCCTTTCCGCAGAGGACAATGGCTCCATCGTATCCCTTTGTACTCACCTGGGCGCGAGCTTCCTGATAGACCTCCTCTTCTATGCGCTGTCTCTCGGTGTTCGTTCTGTCGAGCTTTTCTGCTATGGAGAGGGTCTCTTCATCGGAGGATGAAAGGAAAAGAGTTACCACGTCGCGGGCATCGCCGATCCTGCCTGCGGCGTTCACCCTCGGGACCAGGGTGAAGGAAAGGAGGCCTGCCCGGATCTCCCTGTCCCTGAGTCCTGAGACTTCCAGAAGCGACCGTATGCCCGGGCGATCCGCGTTGAGGACGGACTCCAGCCCCAGCCGCACGATGGTCCTGTTTTCGCCGATCAGGGGCACCACGTCAGCGAGTGTGCCGAGGGCGGCGAGATCGAGGAGCGCCACCGCATCGTCCTCAGAAAAAGGAAGGGTTGGGTCCAGGGCCAGTGCCTGAACGAACTTCAGCGCTATCCCGGCGCCGGAAAGGTGATGGAGTGCGGGTCTTGCCGGGTCCAGTTTGGGATTGATGACCGCGAGCGCATCGGGCAGAAGGAACTCCTCTCTCACGTCCGCCCCCCCGTTTACAGTTTCCGATTGTCGCCGGGGTTCATGATGGTCCGTGATGATCACGTCGATGCCTTCCTCTTCTGCACGGGCAGCCGCCTCCAGGGAAGTTATGCCGCAATCCACGGTAATGATCAGCTTTGCCCCGATCCTTTTTGCTGCGTCTATGGATGGAGGGTTGAAGCCGTAACCGCTCGTCATTCTGTCGGGTATGAAGTAATGAGCAGGAATCCCCATCACCCTGAGCGCATGAACCACGATTGCCGTCGCGGTCAATCCGTCCGTGTCATAGTCGCCATGGACGAAGACAGGCTCGCGGCGGAGCGATGCCGTCCGTATCCTCTTCAGGGCCTCTGTCATTCCGGGCAGCACATGCGGGTCCGACAGTGCGGTAATCCCCGGGTTGAGGAAGGCGCTGATCTCATCGGTAGTCCTGATCCCCCTGTTTACAAGGATCCGGGCGAGGAGGGGGGAGACCGATGCGGCTCTCGAGAGGTACGTGATGAATTCGGGATTGGTTTTGCTTACAAGCCAGCGCCGGTTCATCAGCGCAACACGGGCAGGGGGGAACGGAGAGTTTCAGGGAAACGGATGCAGGGGTACCTGAAGTCGTCCGGACGCGTTGACAGGAAGATCATCTCTCCGGACGTTTTCCTTTCACCCCGCCGCCGCGCCACCCTGTCTCCGTCTTCGAATTCTACTGCTTTTTTATGAAGGCCCGTTTTCCCCTCCAGAGGAGCACGACGGGGCTTGCAACAAAGATCGACGAATAGGTGCCGACGATGACACCGAAAATCATGGCGAGGGCGAAGTCGTGGATCACTTCGCCGCCGAAGAAGAAAAGGGCGA
>DATJWU010000240.1:0-4255 GCA_035501055.1 Thermodesulfovibrionales bacterium | reverse complement strand
GTCTCGAAACCTATTTCCGTGATATCACCGACCGCAAACGCGCAGAGGATGCGTTGCGCAGGAGCGAGGAAATGTCGCGCGCCCGCCTCGCCGAACTCCAGGTGATTTACGCGACCGCTCCGATCGGCCTGTGCTTTGTGGATACCGCCCTCAGATATGTCAACGTGAACGAGAAGCTCGCGGCAATGAACAATATGCCGGTTCAAGAGCACCTCGGCCGGACCGTGTGTGCAGAGATGCCTATCCTGGTCGAGTCTTCGGAGGCGCATTTGAGGCATGTCATAGAAACGGGGGAGCCGGTAGAGGGGATTGAAATCCATGGTACCACGCGCGCACAGCCCGCAACCGAGCGCGACTGGCTCGCGTACTTTTATCCTGTCAGGGAGGAGGGGGGAGGGCTCATCGGCGTGAATGTGGTGGTGCAGGAAATCACCGAACGAAAAAAGGCCGAAGAGGCGATGAGATTCCAGGCCCTTCACGACTCCCTGACAGGTTTGCCGAACAGGGCGTTCTTTATGGACCATCTTACATTCGAACTGGCCCAGGCGCGGCGCTCGCGCACGCCGCTTGCTGTGATGTTTCTCGACCTTGACCACTTCAAGAATATCAATGACACCCTCGGACATTCGATAGGCGACGGACTGCTCAGGGAAGTCGCGGGCAGGCTTAAGGCGTGCCTGCGGGAGAGCGACACCATCGCCCGCATCGGGGGTGATGAATTCAACATGCTGGTGAAGCATATGACCCGTGAGCGGGATGCGGCGCGAATTGCAAAAAAGATCATGGCGCTTTTTGAAGCGCCCTTTGTGATTGAAAGCCGGGAAATCCTGATTACCGCGAGCATCGGCATCAGCATCTGTCCCGACGACGGTGAGAGTGCGGAGACGCTGCTCAGGAATGCCGACAGTGCGCTGTACCACGCGAAGGAGCAGGGCAGGAACAACTATCAGTTCCACAGTGAGGCCGTGAACGTGAGGACCCTTGAAAGAATGCTTCTTGAAAACAGCCTGCGCCGGATGATAGAGCGGGGAGAACTGGTGCTTCATTATCTGCCGCAGTTCACCGTAGACACCCGCGAGCTCCTCTGCGCCGAGGCGCTGGTGCGCTGGAGCCACCCGGAACTGGGGCTGCTCGGCCCGTCACGGTTCCTTCCACTTGCGGAGGAGACGGGGGTCATTACGTCCATTGACGAGTGGGTACTTCGCACCGCCTGCGGCCAGGCCATGGCATGGAAGCACGCAGGGTACAGGCCCCTCGGTGTTGCGGTGAATCTCTCTCAGCGGCAGTTCCGACAGCCGAACCTCGTGAAGATGATTTCCCGGATTTTGGGAGAGACGGGGCTGGATCCCGCACTGCTTGAACTCGATATCACCGAGAGGGTCGTGATGCAGAATATCGACTTTGCCGCCTCCCGCCTCGGCAGACTCGCCGATATCGGCATCGGCATTTCGGTGGATGACTTCGGCCTCGGGTATTCGTGCCTCAGTTCTCTCAAGAGGTTGCGGGTGCAGAGGCTTAAGATCGACAGGTCTTTCATCAGGGATCTCAAAGACGACCCCGCACATCAGGCCATCGTAAATGCAACTATTGCCGTGGCGCACAAAATGAACCTGGAAGCGGGTGCCGAGGGAGTCGAGACTGATGAGCAGCTTAGGTTTTTGCATTCCCATGGATGTGATGTGATGCAGGGATACCTCTGCGGCGAGCCGCTTCCCGGCGACCGGTTTGAGCACGCAGTGGCACGGCGCTAGCCCTCGTACGTGCCGCTCCCCCATAGCCTCTTCTTCATAGAGAATCACAGAAGACAGAGACGCACAGCGCGGCTGATCACACTCCCGCTCTTGACAAATCCCGGCCAAAACGTTATATAAGCAGAGTGCGTGAATCTGGCTGTGAGAGGAGTGACACCATGAAAATGATGAAGCGACCGCTTTGGATCCTGATCGTGATGGTGTGTGTAGTATGGAGTGTTTCCAACGCGTACGGTTCAGGGTTTGCAATATTCACACAGGGCGCTTCGGAGCTGGGACAGGCTGACGCGAATACGGCCCATGGGGACGTGCCTTCGGCGATGTTCCTGAACCCTGCCCTCATAAATCAGTTTCAGGGCACCCAGATCGAGATCGGCACTACGCTGCTCATCCCGTCACGGGAGGCGACGAGCTCCTTCTCGGGTGATTCTTTCAAGACAGACTCGGAAGTCTTCTTCCCTTCCACGCTCTATGTGACCCACAAGGTTTCCGACACGGTGAGTGCAGGCATCGGCATTTTCAGTCCCTTTGGACTCAGTACGGACTGGCCCGGCAACTGGGAAGGGCGTTATATCACGACCAAGGCGGACCTGAAGACCTTTAACTTCAACCCTGTGGTCTCCGTCAGGGTGACGCCCCACGTCACGCTTGCCGCCGGCGTTGATTATCTCCTTCTCGATGCAACCCTTGAAAAGCAGGTGAACCTCTCCTTTCTCGGACTCCCTGACGCGTATCAGAAGTTCGAGACGAGGGGAACGAACGACGGATGGGGCTACAATCTTGGCGCGCTCTTTGATCTCGGCAAGAACGTCTCGGCAGGCGTTGCATACAGGAGTTCGATCTTCGTGGGCATCACCGGCGACGTGCATCACGACCTTCCGATCGCGCTTCCGCAACTTGCAGCGCTCTTCCCTGATACCACAGGGAAAACGAGCGTACGGCTTCCCCAGCAGCTGAACGCCGGTATCGCGTATAAGGGGCTTGCGCCTCTCACCGTGGAAGCAGGGATGCGGTGGGAAGGCTGGCACTCTTTCAAAGACCTTCGCATAAACCTCGACCAGCCGATCGCGGGCAATACCTTCACCGTTTCACCGAGGAACTGGAAGGATACCTACTCGTTTATGGTCGGCGGCAGATACGACCTTAACCGGAACATCGCCCTCCTCGCAGGCTACCTGTACAGCGGCAATCCCGTGCCCGACAACACCTTTGAGCCATCTATCCCCGACGCCAACGTCAATCTCTTCTGCGCAGGCACGGAGGTGCGCTACGGCAAACTCACGTTCAGCGCGGCCTACGCTTACCAGAAATACCAGAACAGAACAAAGAACAACGCCATCGACGACAACCCCTTTGACGGGGTGGTCAATAGTGCGACTTCGGCGAACGGCCCCTACAGGTCCAGCGCTAATATCGTTGGTCTCAGTATGACATATGCATTTTAGGAACCTCTGCGCAACCGGGAAGAGCGGCATTATTTCATGAAGAGAAAGACCTACCTTATGGAGAGCGAGCGCGAAGCGCTCAGGCTCGAGTTGAAGACGGACCCTCAGAACGTGAAGACGCAGGCCCTCTGGGCGGGCATACGACCGGGTATGCGTGTTGCCGACATCGGCTGCGGCACCGGAAAAACAACCTCCATATTGAATGAGCTCGTTCAACCCGGAGGGAGCGCGGTCGGAGTGGACACTTCAGAGGAGCGCAACCGCCTTGCCATGGTGTCATACCCGCACCCGTCGCTCTCGTTTGACCTCAGGGACGTTCGTGATGACCTCGCTGGGCTAGGGATGTTCGATTTCGTCTGGGTGAGGTTTTTCCTCGAGTACTTCAAGCGGGAGAGCTTCGAGATCGTCAGCAACCTTACGGCCCTCCTCAGGGAAGGCGGCATACTCTGCCTTATCGACCTCGACTACAATTCAATGACGTATCACGGCATGCCGGAGAGACTCGAACGCACTTTGGCCTCTGCCATGACGAAGCTCCGGCAGCGCGCAAATTTCGACCCCTTCGTGGGAAGAAAGCTTTATACCTACCTCTACGATCTCGGGTACACGGATATCGAGGTCAACGTGTCGGCTCACCACGTCATCTACGGGGAACTGAGCGAAATAGACGCCTTCAACTGGCTTGCCAAGGTCGAGACCGTTGCCCGGAAGGGTTATGTCGATCTCTCGGAGTTCGGCACCCTGGAGGACTTCCTCGGGGAATTCAGGAAATGTCTCGAGGACCCGAGGAGGTTTATTTACTCGCCGCTCATTACCTGCCGGGGGTGCAGGAAAGGGGAAGAGTGAGGGGTGAGCACATCAAGGAGGGGCTGGCTGCCCGCCGCCTTATGCCAGTAGCGCAGGAACGCGTCCACAACCTCCGGGTCGAGATGCGTTCCTTCCACCTCTATAACCAGCCTTAAGGCCTCACTGAGGGGCAAGGGATCCCGGTAGTGGCGCTTTGCCGTTATCGCCTCAAAGAAATCGGCAACGGCGATGATCCTTGAACCGAGAGGGATT
>DATJWU010000239.1:0-2803 GCA_035501055.1 Thermodesulfovibrionales bacterium | reverse complement strand
TTCCCGAAGACCTCTTCTGCTTCCTCCGTCATGCCGCCGGACGTCGAATGATAGAAGGCCTCAATCGGCTTGCCCTCATACGTGAGGATCTCACCCTCCGTCTCCTTCACCGCATAGGTGATCTGTATCTGTGCGTTGTTTCCCTTATATGCCTGGTGCAGGACGGACGAGGTGAGGTCATATTGGGAGGCGGCATTCGTCCTCATTTTCTGGACGGCATAAGTCCTGGAGATGACAGCCTGGGTCTTAAGGGCCTCAATCTCCCAGTTTGCGCCGACCTCGGAGGCAACGACACTCTCGACATAATCCTCGAGGGGCAGTTCGTTGATCAGATAAAGCCCGCGGTCCCCTTTCCAGACCTCGATATCACCGGTGTAGTGCATGCCGTTCATGAGCAGATCACCCTTCATGTTCCCGACTTTCGCCAGCCGTTCATTCTTCTCAGGGATGACCGGATGGGTTTCGTCCAGCACAAGCACCTTTATCTTCGCCGCCGACCCTGCCGCATCGCAAGGCGGGACAGCGAGAAAAAATACCGGGAAGAACATGAACCACAGAGGCACAAAGGCACGGAGGCCGAGGCAAAACAAATTTGATAGAGTGTCAGGTAACGGACAATCAATCCCGACTTTCGAAAACAAGCCTCCCGGGAACAACACTCCCCGGGAATTCTCTGTGTCGCCGTGTCTCTGTGGTTCAGCGTGCGTTTTCATCTTCGTTCTCTGTCTCATCTATCTCCTTCCGATAATCCAAAAGATCAGGCTGACAATTATGCTCAGCAGAATACTCGTGGCCAAGGGAAAATAAAAGGTAACGTTCTTTCTCTGGACTACAATGTCGCCGGGGAGTCTGCCGGACCACGGCAACCTGCCGGCCAGCAGGAAGAGCCCGCCGATCACCACGGAAATGGCGCCGAAGACGAGGAGCGCCCTTCCCAGTGACTGAAGGCCGTTATCCACCCTTCCGCCTCATCTTCCTCTCCTCCGCGGAATAAAGGCATCCGCAATATTTCTGACGGTAAAGCCCGAGTTCCTTTGACAGGGGGATGCTGTCGCGGTATCCTGTCCTGAAATCCTCTCCGTAAAAGGGAACGGAGTATCTCCTGCCCAACTCCCGCCCTATGCCGACAATGGCATCGAACTGCTGGTAGGGACTCACAAGGAGGGTCGTCGTAAATCCGTCGAGATTCATCTTCCGTGCATTCCTCGCAGTCTCCTCGAGGCGCATCGCGTAGCAGCGGACGCAGCGGTTGTCCCGCGGATCTCCTATCTGCCTGACAAAGTCCTCCTCGCCGTAACGATCATGGAATTCAATGTCAAGACCCCACATCTTCTGAAGATCCTCGAGCGCCCGCAGTCGTTCCCGGTACTCGGGAAGAGGGTGGATGTTGGGGTTGAACCACAGCCCTTTTATCTCTATCCCTTTCGTGAGAAGACTTTTCAGCGGATAGAGGCTGCAGTTCGCACAGCACATATGCACCAGAAGTCTCATTCTTTATTGTAACAAAAAACGCCTCTCCCGCGGCTATCTGCGGGTGCCGAGTTTCTTCCTGAGCGTGAGACGGTTGATGCCGAGAATCCTCGCGGTCTCGGACTGGTTCTCTCTGGTATGGGAAAGGAGGTAATCGAGAACGCTCCTGTCTACCTCGCCGAGAATTTTTTCGTAGAGATTCTTCTCCTTCTTCTCAAGGGCACCCCTGAGAAAGGGGACAAGTGCCGCGGAAAGGGCCTCGGGAAAGCCCGTTTCGTTTTTTGCCGTAACGTGATACCCCAGGTCCTTCAGCTCATACGTGGTGAGGTACGCGGTTTTGCTGACCGCTATGGCGGAGCGGATCGTATTCTCCAGCTCACGGATATTGCCCGGCCAGTCATACGAGCGCAGTTTGGCGAGAAACGCCTCGGTAGCCCCTCTGAGGGGTTTCTGGGCCGCATGGCGGTAACGCGAAAAGAAAAACTGGATGAGGGGCAGGAGGTCGCTCTTCCTTTCGCGGAGAGGAGGGGTGTGGATCACTGCGACACGCAGACGGTGAAAAAGGTCCTCGCGGAATTTTCCTTCCCTGACCATCTTCGACAGTTCCCTGTTTGTCGCCGATATGACCCGTACGTCGACCTGGATCTCCTGCGTGCTGCCGATGGGATAGAAGGTCTGTGTCTGGAGGAAACGGAGGAGCTTCCCCTGAAGAGAGAGAGGCAGTTCGCCGATCTCGTCGAAGAAGACACACCCTCCGTCAGCGATCTTCAGCATTCCTTCCTTTGACGCCACGGCGCCCGTGAAGGCCCCTTTCGCAAACCCGAAGAGTTCCGATTCGAGCAGGTTTTCAGGAACCGCCGCGCAGTTGATCACCACAAAGGGTTTTCCGAAACGGGAAGAGAGCTGCGCGATCGACTCGGCGATGAGTTCCTTGCCGGTTCCTGTTTCTCCCGTGATCAGGATCGGGACTTCCACCTGGGCCAGCCGTGCGACCTTCTTGCATACATCCATGATGAGCGTCGACTGGCCGACGATCGCGCAAGTCGGCGCAGGAGGCGGGTTGGTAAGGACAACAGGCTTGCTGATCTCGTCCCCCAGGTCCTGAAGCTCCTGCAGGACCTTGAGCACCTTATCCTGCCTGAACGGGCGAAGCATTACCTCATAGGCGCCGAGGGTCGTCGCCTCCATCACGGGACCGGTTCTCTTCTGTTTCGTAATCGCGATCACAAAGGTCTGCGTGCTCAATTCGCGCACTGCACCCAGACCGGCAGTGTCGATATCGATAAACGTGAAACCGCCGCCCGCTTCAGACGCCCGGCCCGTCAGCCTCATG
>DATJWU010000238.1:0-7044 GCA_035501055.1 Thermodesulfovibrionales bacterium | reverse complement strand
CCTGCAGGCGACAGGGGAGCCCTTTACTATGCTGCCTCCCGAAGAGGAGGTCTGCTGCGGATTTCCTCTCTTTGTCTCGGGGCAGCATGACATGCTCGAGGATCTGGTAAAGAGGCTCGTCGAGGCATACAAGGCAAAGGGCGTAAAACTTCTCCTTTCTTCATGTCCCTGTTGTGTGAACATCATGTCGCGAGATTGGCCCATATTTTACGGAGGAGAGCTGCCCTTCAAGATTCGTCATATGACGCAGTTCGCGGCTGAAGCCCTGAAAAACGGAAAACTCAGGATCAGAGGAGCATTGCCTGAACGGCTGATTTATCATGATCCCTGCTATCTCAGCAGGGGCGTGGGTATCATTGAAGAGCCCCGGGTCATCCTCAGAAGCATTCCCGGTGTTCAACTGCTCGAATTCGACCGGTATGGCATCAACTCCAGGTGCTGTGGTGCCGGGGGAGCAGCAAGGAAGGTCTATGAGGAAAATGCGAATGCAATCGGGAGATCGACCATCGATGAGGCGGTGCGGAAAAAAGCGGACAGACTCATTTTCAGCTGTCCCGCCTGCTACGCGCAGGTCAATGAGGGAATGCTGAACCATGACAAGCAGATAGTGATTACCGATATCATGGAACTGCTTGCAGGTCTTGTTGAGAAAGATGAGGAATCAACTTCCTGAATCACTATGCAGGACAGGATTTTTGCGTCAACGGTGCGCATTTTAAATTCAAAAAGTGTTTGGAGGTTACCATGAAAAAGTATTTGATACTCCTGGCGATATTCCTTCTTCCCTTTGAGGCATTTGCACTCACCGGGGACGAAGTAATGAAGAAATCCCAGGCAGCGTTCCTGTACCCGGGCAAGGACTTCAAGGCGCGGGTAATGATGAAACTGATAAGCAAGGGCGGACAGGAGAGGATACGGGAGATGACCATGTTGAGGAGGAATTACGGTGAAGTTGGAGGAAATCAGAAGTATTTTATTTACTTCTACCAGCCTGCGGATGTGAAGGACATGACCTTCATGGTTTACAAGTATCCCGGAAGGGACGCCGACAGATGGCTCTTTGTGCCCGCAATCAGTATGGTGAGAAGGATTGCAGCGCAGGACAAGCACTCAAGCTTCGTCGGCTCCGACTTTACCTATGAGGACGTCTCCGGAAGGAACCTGGAGGATGACACCCATGCCCTGATAAAAGAAGAGAAGATAAGTGAGAAGGACTGCTACGTCGTAAAGAACACCCCGAAGGCGGGGGATGTCGATTACAACTATAAGATGTCATGGATAGACAAGAACAGTTTCCTGCCTCTCAAGGAAGAATACTACGACAAAAGAAACGAGCTCTATCGGGTATTCACTGCCGATGAGATAAAGGATATCAAGGGCTTCCCGACCGTCACAAAGAGGACGATGAAAAACCTTCAGAGCGGACATGTGACGGAAGTCACATACCTGAAGACCGATTACAATATAGGAATCGATGACAGTCTGTTCTCGGAAAGGTTTCTTAAACAGCCGCCTAAAAAGTGGATTGAATGAAAAAAACCGGGGGCCGCAAGTGAGAAGGCAAAAGCCGGCATCGTACCTTGTTGCGCTCCTGGTCGTCCTGTTTTTCCCCTCTTCAAAGACGGCCGCATCAGATATCTCTCTCCATGGGTTTCTGCAGGGCAACTATTCCGCCGACGTTGCGACTCCTAATCCTGACGGCGGGGATTTTAAATTGGCAGAGGAGAGACTGCAGCTGAAGCTTGACGCCTCAAAAGATCCTTTTCACCTCTTCATAAAGACCGACGGTTTCTTTGACCATATCGATGAGAAAGGTGATGTGGAGGTGCGAGAGGGTTATGTTGATTATACGGGAAGTAAAGGGGATGTGAGGGTTGGCAGACAGGTTATTACCTGGGGCGTCGGCGATCTCGTCTTCATAAATGATGTCTTTCCCAAGGACTTTGACGCTTTTTTTTCAGGGAAACCGTTGGAATATCTAAAGAAAGGAATAGACGGAGCAAAGATTGGTATTTATCCGGGTTTTGCGTCCTTCGAGTTGGTTGCCATCCCTTTCTTTACACCGAATGTGTTTCCTTCTGCGGGCAGGTTCTGGCTGTTTGATCCGATGCCGGGCGTCACAGACAGGGAAGAGGTAAAGCCGGCGGTTACTCTTGGAAATACGGAGCTTGCGGTCAGGGCATACCGGGACATTGCGGGTTTTGACGCATCAGTCTATTTCTACCGGGGGTTTTTCAGACAGCCGTCAATGATGCCGGACAATCCCGTAGTGCCGACAAAACTGACCCTGTTCTTCCCAAAACTCTCAGTCTATGGCGCGAGTCTTCAGGGAAGGGCGCTGGACGGCGTCCTGAGCCTTGAGACAGGGTATTACGATTCGAGGGAAGACAGAAGCGGTTCGAACCCCATAATCCCAAATTCCCGGACAAGGTTCCTCATCGGATACCAGAGGCAGATATGGGAAGATTTTACTGTAGGCGTCCAATATTACGGAGAGTATATGCACAACTATTCAAATTATACAAAAGATCTTCCTCAGGGGTTTCCGCAAGAAAGCAGGCTTTACCAACTTACCACCGTTCGACTGACTCAATTCCTGATGCATCAGACACTGAGGCTGTCCTTCTTCGCTTTTTACAGCCCTTCCGCGGGAGACTATATGTTCAATCCTGAGATCAAGTATAATTTTTCAGACCATATCTGGTCAGCCATTGGCGCAAATATCTTCGGAGGCGGCAACCAGGGGAGCCAATTCGGACAGTTCGATAAGAACGATAACCTGTATGTGCAGGTGAGATACGAATTCTGAACGGAGTTTCACTCATGGAAGCACGGAATGCACCCCATGTGGAGACGAGTACGCTTCAGAGCACTTGTAATTAATCCCCTCGTAATTGACGTGTGATGCGGGAGGTGTTCGGATCGAAAGCAAGATCCAGGGTTATCGGCCGGTCCGCAATTGCGGACCGAGAGCTTTGTCCTGAAACCGAGTGCGATAAGGCGCAACTGCGCCGGGCTTGCCGAAGAGGGCTATTATCTTGCTGAGAGACGGATACCTCCCGCGTCGGAAGCTTATAATACTTGTGAGAAAGGAGCTCCAATGAGCAGAAAGATATACCTCGATTATAACGCGAGTACCCCGATCGCGCCGGAAGTCGTTGATGCGATGAGACCGTTCCTTACCGACCACTACGGCAACCCCTCGAGCCTTCACTGGGCCGGCACGCCGGCAAAGGATGCGGTGGAAGGAGCACGCATACAGGTCTCCGCTCTGCTCGGATGCGATTCTTCTGAGGTGGTTTTCACCAGCGGAGGGAGCGAAGCGAACAATCATGCTCTCAAGGGAGTCTTCTTTGCCAACCGGGGGAAAGGCAACCATATTATTACCACGGCAGTGGAACATCCCGCCATCCTTAATCCGTGCCGCTTCCTCGAGACACTCGGGGCGAAAGTCACCGTACTGCCCGTCGACCGCTTCGGCAGGGTCGACCCGGATGAGGTGAGCCGCGCGCTCACCGCCGGGACGATCCTCATCAGCGTGATGCACGCGAACAATGAGGTAGGGACAATCCAGCCGATCCCTGAGATCGCCGAAAGAGCACGCGGGGCCGGGGTTCTCTTCCATACGGACGCTGCCCAGAGCGTCGGGAAGATCCCCGCTGATGCGGATAAACTCGGCGTGGATCTCCTTTCAGTTGCCGGGCACAAGCTCTATGCGCCGAAAGGTGTCGGGGCGCTTTACATCAGGAAGGGGACGAACATAGAACCGCTTATCCACGGCGCCGGCCACGAGGGGGGAAGAAGGGCAGGAACCGAAAACGTCCTGCTTGCGGTGGCGCTCGGTGCTGCGTGTGCGGTCGCAGGCATGTGGCCCGGCATGCCACAGGTGCAGGCGCTCCGGGACTTTTTCTGGAATAAGCTGAAGGATGCCTTTGGTGATGCGGTCACGCTCAACGGTCATCCGACAGAGCGGCTCCCGAACACGCTCAGCGTCAACTTCACCGGCAGGACCGGTTCAGAGGTCCTCGCAAACCTGCCGGGGGTCGCGGCGTCCACAGGTTCTGCATGCCATGCAGGCTCCGTAACTCTTTCCTCCGTCCTCGCCGCGATGGGCGTTCCTCGGGAGCAGGGAATGGGGGCGATCAGGTTCAGTCTTGGGAGATTCACGACCCGTGAAGAGATTGAAGAAGTTCTGGACCTCCTCCTCGCCGCGCTCTCCAGAAGGTAGCCCACATAAGTCATATGCGATGCGGAAGGTGTCCGGCTGGAACGCAAGATTCAGAGTTATGGGCCGGTCCGCCTTTGCGGACGCCGCGGCTTCGCCAGGAACGGAGTGTGATCAGGCAAGACTACACACGACTTGTCGAAGGGAGCCATTATCTTGCGGAGACACGGATACCTGCCGCAGGCAACAGCCTGTGCGTGAATACTATCGACTCGATTTCCTGTGTGCCAGTTTTTCAACAGCCCTATTGTGTGAAAATGTCAAATGCTTTATCCTTATAGGTATTCGGCTCAGGCCCCCAGGGAAGGAGATTGAACGATGACTGACCTCAAGAAGATGTACAAGACGATTATGGACGATGATTTTCCTGATGAAATGACGATAGGCTTCGGGGGGCAGACCCTTGTCTACAGAAAGCGGGCCTGGAAGATCCCCGATGAGAAGAGCGGCGAGCTGATCGAAAAAGGCCTCCGGTACGGTGAAAACCCCGATCAGCAGGCGGCCCTTTACGAGCTCGTAAACGGGAACCTTGTCCTTGGCGGCTGCGCCTATATCAGCCCGGGCAACGGGCTGGTGAGCAGCATCACGGAAGAGCAGATGATTCAGGCGGGAAAGCATCCGGGCAAGACGAACCTCACAGACCTCGACAACGCCCTGAACATTCTGAAATTTCTCTCCGACCGGCCCGCGGCGTCGATCATGAAACACAATAATCCCTGTGGAGTGGCGTACGGGAGGACGGTTGCCGAGGCGTATGACAGGGCGAACATGGCGGACCGGATCGCTGCCTTTGGCGGTTGTCTCGTCGTGAACAGGGCGATGGACAAGACCACGGCCGAGATGGTGAGCAATAATTATCTCGAAGTCGTCGGTGCACCCGATTACGAGGAAGGCGTGGTCGGGATTCTCGCCCGGCGCAAGAACCTGAGGATCGTGAAGATCGAAAAAATCTCTCAGCTCGAAAAATACCGATCGAGCCGCTTTGTCGATTTCAAGTCGCTCATCGACGGCGGTCTTATCGTCCAGCAGTCACCGGTGAACAGGATAAGGACAAAGGACGATTTCCTTCCTGCAAAAGCGGTGTACCAGGGCAGGGAATACCGCGTGGAGCGCACGCCTTCTGAAAAGGAATACGACGACATGCTCTTCGGCTGGAACGTGGAACAGGGTATCACCTCCAACTCGGTTATCTTCGTGAAGGACGGCGTCACCGTCGGAATCGGCACCGGAGAGCAGGACCGTGTCGGTGTCGCGGAGATTGCGGTGTTTAAGGCCTATACGAAGTTCGCCGACGCCCTCTGCTTCACAAAGTACGGCGTCCCCTACAAGACCTTTGAACTCGAGGCGGCTCAGGGCAAAAGGGATATCGCCCTGCTGCAGGAGGTCGATGATGAGACGAGGAAGGGAAAGGGAGGGCTGATCGGCTCTGCGATGGTCTCGGACGCCTTCTTCCCGTTCCGTGATGGTATCGACGCCGGCATCAAACAGGGCGCCACCGCAGTGGTGCAGCCTGGCGGCTCTGAGCGCGATTTTGAGGTCATAGCGGCCTGCAATGAGGCGACGCCGCAGGTGACGATGGTCTTTACCGGTCAGCGGGCCTTCAAACACTGATTCAAGAAACGGAGACAATTGTCGGGAGAAGGCCGGGCAGGTGTCCCGGCCTTTCTCTTTGCCGGGCCGCTTTTATCTCGTCGCGGACTCGATCCATGCCTCCAGTTCCGCCCTCGGCAGCGCCCCGTAAAGCTCATTGATCTTCGTACCGTTGCGAAAGACCATGAATACCGGGGTGGACCGAATGTCAAACCGGTTTGCCAACAGCCACTCTCTTTCTACATGTATCATGGCGACCTTGAGTAGTCCCGCCTTCTGGCGCGCGAGCCGGTCGATAAAGGGTGCGACAGCCGTGCAGACCGAGCACGTGGAGGACCAGAATTCGACAAGCACGGAACCGGGCCAGGCGAGTACCTCGCTTTCAAAATTCGCCGCGGTCACCTCGACGGGGGCCTTGGGGAACTGGAGAAAGGCCTTGCAGCGCCCGCATTTCGGGTGCTCCGTCAGCCTGCCTGCCGGCACACGGTTCAGGGTCCTGCATGACGAACATCTCAACAACGCATAATCCATGGCAATACTCCTCAATGCTCTCTATCATCTTCGCTGAGGTCTGCGCAGAGTCTTCATCTACCCCACGGTTTGGTCTTCCGATTGTGCCTTTACCGCAAAGAAAAGATATCCCAGGGAAATGACAAAACTGATCAGCCACCACAATGATGTCTTCAGGCCGAGCGCGCTGTATACCACGGAAAGGATGAGCGCAGGCGTCATCGCGACGATGGCAAGACTGACCGCGGCCTGAAACGGGAGGGATAACTTCAGGTTTTTTGCAAAGGTCATGCCGATCACCGCAAAGATAAGCGCCTGAACGGTCCTGAACAGGAACGAGAAGAGCAGCGTGAGGGGGTATAGCACAAAGACAAAATTGTCCTTAATGATCTCGGTCCATTCATAGAGTTTCGATTGGTCGATCACGAGGTCTCCGATCTCAGAAAGTTCGAATGTCCTGGTCTCTGAAGGGCTTTTTCTTACAAGCAGCGTTGACCCAGTCAGCAGCGCTGCGGCTTCAGACCCGGTGAGGGAGGTGATCTTTCCTGTGGTATCGATAATAACCAGAGGAGCGGAGGTCCTGGGGTCCTTTATGACATAGGGCATCGCGGCGTCGACCACGACCTTTCCCTTCGCGACGGTGATCAACGGGACCTGTGTGATAACCTTTGGCGCTTCCTGGTCGAGATAAGCAGAAACCTCTCTCCAGGTACGGAAGG
>DATJWU010000237.1:0-5967 GCA_035501055.1 Thermodesulfovibrionales bacterium | reverse complement strand
GCCTGTTCATTTCGTCCTTTATTTCATCAGCGATTCCGCTCAATTACGGCCAGAGTCCCTCGAGAGCCTGCCCGCCATTCTCCGAACCATTGAAGAACGGAACTCTGTTGATATCAGCGTGATCGGCCATACCGATACCGTCGGCAGCGATGAACACAACTACAAACTTTCCAGGGAGAGGGCAGAGACGGTTGCCACCTATCTCGTCGGCCACGGGGTGGAGCAGGGGCACATCAGGGTCTCCTCTCATGGGAAAAGGAATCCGCTCATTCCCACCGGAGATAATGTCAGCGAACCAAGAAACCGCAGGGTCGAGGTTGTTATCAGGTAAGCCTTTCCCCCGCGAAATTCCATTCCATGCCAACACTGAATATTTTCAGCAGGCCCACCCCGAAAATCGTTGCAACCGGCGTGCTCGTCAGTGTGTTGTTGGCTGCGCTCTTTCTCTCTGTTCCCTCGTTCACCTCGCTGAATAACCAGGTGACAGATCTCGTCACTCAGGGCGCGGGCCAAAAGTCGCCCTCCGGGAATGTAATCGTCATTGACCTTGATGATGAAAGCATTGCCAGATTCGGGCAATGGCCATGGCCCCGCTATCGTCTCGCCCACCTTCTGCAAAAGGTCAGTGAACTGGGAGCCAGAAGCATCGCCCTTGACATGATTCTTGCCGAGCCCGACCGAACCTCGCCGGTGAGAGTACAGGAGGAGGCAGAGCGTTACCTCGGGTACAAGATAGAAATAGGCAATCTGCCCGCCGAGTACAAGAATTACGACGACTATCTCGCCAGGACACTCACTCAAGGCCCTTTCGTCCTCGGATATGAATTTCTTTTCAGGAGGAACGGCGATGAAAAGGGCGACAACCGACTGCACCCGCTAAGAGTCGTCGTGGTGCAGCAAAAAGGGTTACCGGCAGCGGGAGAGTTTTTTGAAGCCTCAGGCGTTGTCGGTAACCTCGAACCCTTTGCCAGGGCTGTTTCCTCCAGTGGTTTCTTAAATGCAACCCCTGATCGGGACGGGATCCTGCGGCGCTTGCCTCTCCTTATCAGATATAAGGGTGAATTGTTCCCCTCACTGTCCCTTGCGGCCTTTATGCGGTTCAAGGCAACCTCCGCCATTCAATTGCTCGCGACCAAGGCCGGGTCCATAGTTGTTCTTGTCGGCGACAGAAGCATTCCCATCGACCGTCAGGGAAACGTCCTCATCGATTTCAGGGCACGCACCGGCCCGATTCCGCGGTTTTCCGCGGCGGATCTGCTTGAGGGTCGGATTCCCGGATCTGCCATCGCCGGTAAGATCGCACTGGTCGGCTCGTCGGCAGCGGGCCTGGATAAGACCTACCAGATACCCGGCAACCCTGTCTTTTCGCACGTCGGCATTCATGCCCACATGCTGGAGGACCTTCTGACCGGAGAATTTCCGCAGCGAGATCAGAGGTTCCTCTTCTGGGAGGCCGGCGTTTCTTTGCTGCTGGGCCTTCTCTTCAGTCTTCTCGTCGCCAGAACCGGGGTGATCTCAAGCGCCGTGGCGGGGGGAATAATCATCATCTCGCTGTGGATGACCGCGAGGGGGATCTTTCACGCAACCGGTTATGTCCTGTCGCCGCTCCAGCCCACCATGGTCATTGTCGCTGCATACGCGGTGTTGACCATAGTGAAGACAAGAGAGGGCCAGAATCACGCCGAAGAGACTGCGGGGAACGCCCTGATGCTCCTGAAGCGCAGCGAAAGTCAACTGAATTCAATCATCCAGTCGATCCCCGATATTATCTTCCGCCTGGATCCCTCCGGCAACGTCTCTTTTGTCAGCCCGGCAATCGCTCAATACAAACGCGATGCAAATGAACTGCTTGGGCGGCCGATTTTTGACCTTGTCCTCCCTGAAGACCGGCAGAAGGCAACTTACCGAGTCAATGAACGGCGTACCGGAAGAAGGGCTACCCGCGATCTCCAGCTTCGTCTGCTATTGAACAAGGAACAATCCACAGGATCGGCCGATGAGCAGCGTTATTTCAGCGTTTCCGCTCAGGGGCTTTACCAGTATGACCCCTCCCGCGAGACCTTTATAGGCACCCAGGGAATCATCAGGGATATTACAGAACAGAAGAAACTGGAAGAGCGCCTCCTGCAGGCACAGAAGATGGAAGCGGTGGGTAGCCTTGCCGCCGGAGTTGCCCATGATTTGAACAATATCCTCAGCGGTCTCGTCAGTTACCCGGATCTTCTTTTGCTGGACATCCCTGAAGGCAGCCCCTTGAGAGCAAAAATAAAGGCTATCAAGAGATCCGGCCAGCGGGCGGCCGCTATTGTTCAGGACATGTTGACCCTTGCCAGGAGAGGCGTGGCCCACCGGGAGATCTTCTGCCCCAACCGCATTATCCAGGAATATCTGGAATCCCCGGAATTCGCCAGGCTGAAGGAGAAGCACCTGCAGATAGCATTTGAGGCCATTCTCAGTCCGGATCTCCTGAATGTGAAAGGGTCCCCTCTTCATTTGACAAAGGGGCTGATGAATCTTGTCACCAACGCGGTCGAGGCCTTGCCGGCCGGCGGACGCGTGGTCATCTCCACTGCCAACAGCTATCTGGATACGGCCAGACAGGTTTACGAGGAGATCCCCGAAGGCGAGTATGTCTGCCTGAGCGTGGAAGACAACGGCGTGGGCATCTCACCGGAAGATCTTCAACGGGTTTTTGAACCGTTTTACACGAAGAAGAGGATGGGAGGCAGCGGTTCAGGTCTGGGGATGACGGTTATCTGGGCAACGGTCAAGGATCAGGGCGGATACATTGACCTGCAAAGCGCCGAAGGCGAGGGGACGAGAATAGACATCTATCTGCCCGCCACCCGGGAGACCATTGCGGAGAAAGATCGCAGGATTGTCCTGCAAGACTATCTCGGCAACGAAAAGATCCTGGTGGTTGACGATATCCGGGAGCAGCGGGAAATTGCGGTCAACATGCTCAGCAAACTGGGGTACAAGGTATTCTCGGCCACGAGCGGAGAGACAGCCCTGGCACTCATCCGAGACAACCCCGTCGATCTGGTGGTGCTTGATATGATTATGCCGAACGGGATCGACGGTCTCGAGACCTATCAGGCTATAGTCTCCCTCTACCCCGGCCAGAAGGCGATCATTGCCAGTGGATATTCGGAGTCTGACCGGGTGAAAGAGCTGCAAAGGCTGGGCGCCGGCGTTTATATCCAGAAGCCCTACACCATGGAAAAAATCGGAGTTGCCGTCCGGACCGAACTGGACAAAACATGAAAAGCAACGGAAGATCTTGGACTAGGATTCCTGCTTCCGCTTCATCCTCTTTTGCTCATACATCTCTTTGTCAGCCCGCGCGATCAATTCGTCGATAGAACAGGGTTTGTGAGGGTCGTAACATGCTACTCCAAGACTTACCGACAGCGCATAGGTGCGTTTCGTTGCTGCATTATGACGGTTGATGTTTTTTTGCAAACGAGCAATAATCGTTTCAATATTGTCTCCAGTGGTTCCTACGGGAAGTACGACCCACTCATCCCCACCAATGCGAGCAATAATGTCAGACTCCCGATAGGTTTCCTTTAGAATATTTGCAACATCGATCAGCGCCAGGTCGCCTTCCTGATGACCTAGTGTATCATTAATTATCTTCAAATGATCCAAATCAGCGTAAAGCAGGAACAGTCCTTTCTTCTGCCGTCTGTCCAACTTTAGAAACTCCTCAGCTAAGGTGAAGAATCCCCGCCGATTATAAAGACCCGTAAGTTCATCAGTGATTGACAGCATTCGGAGGTTCTCTTGTAATCTCACATGGCTTAGTCGGTGCAGTATCTCCTTCTGAGTAAAAGGCTTTTTTATAAAATCAGATGCACCGGCCTCTATTGCCCTGTCGTAAGAGAAATCATCAATGAACCCTGTCATGACGATGGTTATCATGTGAGGTCTCAACTTCCTTGCCTTTTCCGTGAGTTCAAGACCACTCATACCGGGCATGGCGATGTCTGTGAGCATGACGTGGAAAGGAATTTTGTCAATCAGCTCCAGGGCGGCCTGAGCACTGGTACATGTCTCGCAGCGGTACCCTTCAGATGCGAACATCTCTCGAAAAACAGGTAACAGGTATTCATTATTATCAACAATTATTATGGAAGGTCTTTCATCCATGCTCGTGCTCTCTTCCGTAACGTTAGCCCCTCGGCACTTAAGGATTGTTCATAATATAAAAATAAGCAAACAACGCGACAGAAGCACGTCAATTGCACTCTCAATGATCTCTGGCATGGGTGTATATCCATGACCCTCATGAATTCCCTGCCGTTCCCCCTATCAATGTACGCTCGTGCTTGCTATCATTATATCATGATTGAAAGCTTTGGGTTCCTGGAAGGACTTCTGCCTCTCATCTTCACCGACTGACACGCGCGGTTCAATAAGTTGCAACAGTGAAGGGTTCGGCGGGAAGAACTACGCGCTGCGAAACCTTCAGCCGACCTTCTCAAAAACGTCCTTCCCCGCATTACATACAGGGCATTTCCAGTCCGCGGGAAGGTCGTCGAATCTCACCTGTTCCTTTTCTTCCTTATAAAGCCATTTACACGCGGCGCATCTCCACAAGCCATAATCTTCCCTTTCACCGTCTTTCGTTATGACCTCCCACCCCTTTTCGACCCACTCCTCAAGTCTGGGCGGATAGAACCCTGAGAAGATCCTTTTGTCCCTCGCGTCTTCCATGCTGACCTTTACCGTAAGGGCACCCTTTCTCACAGAGTAGGCCCAGGTAAAATTCTCTTTCGTCTCCGGCGTGCTTGTCTTGCCTGTGAAGACAAAATCATTGCCGTTCCTTTTTACCTTTGACCAGCTATGGCAGCACAGGAGTATCGAGGTGCAGCCGCACTTCCCGTTTTTCACTTCGAGACCGTCGATGCTGAAACCTCCGGGTATCTTTTCAACAGTAATCTCCATCGGTCCTCCTTCAGGCTTTGATAAAAACTCTTTTTTGAGCATCCGGTATGCGTAATGGAAGCATGTGGTTTTTCCTCGTCCGAGCGGTGTTCCACCTCGCCACCGCGTTCTGCACGTTATTATATCAGGTTTCATAAGTGTCGGAGAGATTGGATCGAGCGGCGGCGCATAGGCGGGAAGAGCAGGCCTACAAAAGAAGGGGAGAGACCCTTTGGGGGAAGGACGTTTACGGGCCTCTGTCGCTACAGTTCCACAGGTGTGCCGGGCTCCAGCACGAGGACCTTTCCCCGTTTCACGAGCTTCCTGAATTCCTCTGCCTTGCCGGTGAGGATCGGAAAGGTATCAAAGTGCATCGGGATGATCGTCTCGGCGTCGAAGAATTCATTGCAGGCAATCGCCGCCGCCGCAGGTCCCATAGTGTAGCGGTCGCCGATCGGCAGGAGGCAGAGATCAGGACCATAGAGCCGCTGGATCAACTGCATGTCGAGGAAGAGTCCTGTGTCGCCCGCGTGGTAGATCCTGTGGCCGCCGAATTCCATAACGTAGCCGCTCGGGTTTCCGCCGTAGACCATGGTGCCGTGGTCCACAAAGCCGCTGCTGTGAACAGCCGGGACCATGTGGACCACGAGGCCTTCCAACGCGATCGTCCCGCCGATGTTCATGCCTTCGCAGTTACCCGCTCCTTTTGAGGCGAGCCATGTGGAGATCTCGAAAATGCCGACGACCTTTTTCGTCTTCTTCGAGAGCTCCAGGGCGTCGCCGAGATGATCGGAATGCATGTGGGTGAGGAGCATGTAATCAGCATCGTTCAGCAAATCCTTCTGGTCTTTCGGAAACGTCGGGTTCTCACTCACGAACGGATCGATGAGCACCTTTTTCCCCTCACTCTCAAAACAGAATGCGGCGTGTCCCAGCCAGGTAACCTTCATGACATCCTCCTCAATGCGATAAAGTTCGCTGCTTCCTTCCTTTTAGCACAAAGAAGTCCGGGAATCAAGCGGGAAGTCGCCATAA
>DATJWU010000236.1:0-2633 GCA_035501055.1 Thermodesulfovibrionales bacterium | reverse complement strand
CAATGAGGATGAGCGAGGTCTTCAGGCAGCGCGTGACTTCCTGGCTGTCTCTGTCCAACGGCCTCAGAACCAAAAGGCAGAAGACAACCCCTCCGACTCCTGATGCCGTACCAACAAGCACCAGCGCCTTGAGGAGGACCTCGATGAAGCCTGCCAGGAGTATCATACGGTCAGGGACCATTCACCACACGAAAGTGCAACACCCCTGACGTGGCATGACCGTCCATTGAAAGCACCTTGTAACGGAGGAGATAGTCACCCGGTCCGAGGTCCGGCAAGGAGATTGTCAAACGGTCGGGACTTTCGTGGCGGCAACTCTCTGTCGGCTGAGCCTGCGGAATCTCGCGGCCGCCGCGTGTCTCAAGGCGTATCCGCGCAAGCGACTTCTCTATCTTCACGTTAAAGCGGAGAAGCACTTCCCTTGGCGCACGGGTGAGCACCTCATTGTCCTTTGGAGAAGACTCGATTACCACTGAATGGGCGCAGGCGAGGCCTGAGCCTGCCCAAAGGACCAGCAAAGCCAGGGCCGTCTGCCACAAAACCCCGATAAGCCTCTCGCCAGACCGAACCATGTTTCCCTCCGTTCTTGAGTATATGGGATAAGAGCTGATCCCTCTGTGTGCATTATAATTTGCATTGTCCTCCTCCGCAACGCAGCGATTGCCCTGACAGCCAGGAAGGGATAAAGCTAATCCTATTGTTCGATAAGGATATGAGATGACCAGTGCAACCACCCCGCAAGACCTAACAAGAACTGAACTCCTCTTACAAATACTTTTCCAGTATCCGATCGCATTATAAAAGGGTTTCATCCGTGTCCGCCTTCCGTCTCGTGCGCCGGGAAGGAGACTATCCCGGATCCTCGATGACTCACCGGATTCTTCACCTCGATGCGGCTCTCCACAGGGGAAAAGTTCATGGTATAATAGAAAACCTTAAGAGAAACGCTTCTTATCCTATACTGTGATACGCAGGAGATATCCATGTCTTTCGACCTCCGGCAAATAATCGACCGCCATCAGGGCGAACAGCTCTCCCTCCTTTCGGAGTACATCAATCCCCAGATGGCGACGGTCCTGAAGACTCTCGGGTTCGATCCGGTCTATGTCAAAGGGCGAGGGGCGCACCTCTGGGATGACCGGGGCAACGACTACCTTGATATGCTCTCGGGCTTCGGGGTATTTGCCGTGGGCAGGTCCCACCCTATGATCAAGGACGCGATCCGCCAGTATCTGGAACTGGACAGTCCGAATCTGATAAAGATGGGGACTCAGCTTCTCTCCGGGCTTCTCGCGCAGAGGCTCGTAGAGGAGTTCTCCCTCCCCGGTCTCGACATGGTCTTCTTCTGCAATTCAGGCGCCGAGGCAGTCGACGGCGCCATGAAATTCGCTCACGCCTTCACGCGGAAGAAAAGATTCCTTTACTGCGACCATGGTTTTCACGGCCTCACCCTCGGAACCCTCGCGATCAACGGTTGCAGGGAGTTCCGTGCGGATTACGAATCGATCCTGGACGGCGCGACAGAGATCCCCTTTGGCAACGCGGCCCGGCTTGAGATGGAGCTTTCCCAGGGCGATGTAGCGGCCTTCGTCGTGGAGCCGATCATCGGCCACGGTGTCTTCATCCCCCCGGACGACTTCCTTCCGAGAGCCCGTGAGCTCTGTACTCGCTTCGGTGCACTCCTTATCACCGACGAAGTTCAGACCGGTTTCGGTCGCACGGGAAAACGCTTTGCATGCGAACACTGGAATGTAGTGCCTGACATCATGACGCTCTCGAAATCGCTCTCCGGCGGCTACTGTCCGATCGGGGCGATCCTCTATCCGAAAAAGGTCTACCGCAAGGTCTTCAGTTCCCTCGACCGGTGCATGGTCCATTCGACCACGTTCAGTCAGAACGACCTCGCAGCGGTATGCGGCCTCGCCACGCTTCAGGTGATTCAGGAAGAAGGCCTCGTCGAAAACAGCGCGCGCATGGGTGAATACCTGGTGGAACGTCTGACAGACCTCTCCCGGAAATACGAGCTCATCCGGGAAGTGCGGGGCCGGGGGCTGATGATCGCCATTGAATTCGGCCAGCCGAGTTCGCTGAGCCTGAAGACCGCCTGGAAGATGATCCACGGGATAAACCAGGACCTCTTCTGCCAGTCGATACTGGTGCCGTTGATAATGGATCACCATATCCTCGCTCAGGTATCGGGCCACGGGAAAGACATCATCAAGCTGCTTCCGCCCCTCGTCTTTGACAAGGCAGACGCAGACCGCTTCATCGAAGCCTTCGACAAAGTTTTGGAAGCCGCACATCGCTTTCCCGGACCGATTTGGGAGGTGGGTTCCCGCCTCACCAAGGCGGCCCTGCGATAAGCGGGCACCAGGAGCATACGATGCCCCCTACTGATCCTGAACAGGGATTGTCAACAGGCCGGACTCCGCTCCTGAACCTTCACGGAATTCTCCGGTCCCGTGCTGCACTCACAGGGCTCTCCCTAGGTGTGGTTCTCTTCGTTGCGGTGCTCGCGTATCAGGGGATTGACGACGTGGCGGATGCCCTGCACAGGGCAGGATGGGGCATAATAGCAATCGCCCTTCTCCATCTTCCCCCCTTGTGGGCTGACGCCATGGGCTGGCGCACCC
>DATJWU010000235.1:0-2948 GCA_035501055.1 Thermodesulfovibrionales bacterium | reverse complement strand
AGCCGCCTTACCGAGACCGTAAAACAGAAGCTTGCATCCTAAACGACCCAATCCGTGACGCGTAATGAGCCGCTGAATCTTCTCCCGCCCATTACGCGTCACGATTTCGCCGCGACTCATCATGTTCGATATAGATGACATCAAAAGCACATTCCGCAGAGAACTAGACGCGGCCGGGACCGCGGCGGATATCGATCAGCTCCGGATCAGATACACCGGGAAAAAGGGGATTGTCACCGCACAGCTCAAGACGCTCTCGACCGTCCCTCAGGAAGAAAGACCTGCCTTTGGAAAGCGCATCAACGAACTCAAGGTCTTCGTGGAAGGCGAGATCGAGGCGAAGGAATTACGGGTCAGGGATCTCGAACGCGCCAGACAGGTCGCTTCCGAGTCCCTCGACATTACTCTTCCCGGAAAGTACGTCACGCCCGGAACGCTGCATCCCCTGAGCACAGTTCTGAAAGAGATTATCGACATATTCGTGAGCATGGGCTTTGATATTGAAGTGGGTCCGGAGGTGGAACTCGATCACTACAACTTCGAGGCCCTGAATATCCCGAAAGACCATCCCGCGAGAGACATGCAGGACACCTTCTATATCAGTGAGGAGGTCCTTCTCAGGACCCATACGTCGCCGGTGCAGGTCAGGACCATGGAAAGGTCAAAACCGCCTCTTCGGTTCATCGCGCCGGGCAAGGTCTACCGGTGCGACGCGGACGTGTCCCATACGCCGATGTTCCACCAGGTGGAGGGGCTCGTCGTCGACAGGGGCATCTCCTTCAGCGACCTCAAAGGCATCCTCGAGATCTTTGTGCACCGGATGTTTTCGAAAACTACCCCTGTCCGCTTCAGGCCGAGTTTCTTCCCCTTTACCGAACCGAGCGCAGAGGTTGATATCGGCTGTATCCTCTGCGCAGGGGCGGGATGCAGGGTCTGCAAGGGCACGGGATGGCTCGAGGTCCTCGGCTCGGGCATGGTAAACCCGAAGGTCTTCGAGATGGTCGGCTACGACCCTGACACATACACCGGATTTGCCTTTGGCATGGGGGTCGAGAGGATCACCATGCTCAAGTATTCCATCGACGATATCAGGATGTTCTACGAAAACGACCTGAGATTCCTGAGGCAATTCTGATGGATGCTCAAATGAACTCTTCACCGCAGAGGACGCAGAGAGCACGAAGATCGTCCGAAGAACGACACATTGTGAAGAACGGAAAAAAATCATTGGTTCCGTCATTACCCACAGCTCATTCCCTTTTCTTCACCCGTTTCTTGACCCGTTTCTTTCTCTGCGGCCTCCGCGATCTCCGCGGTGAAAAGGCGTTGGTGTAATTATGCGTGTCCCTCTCGAATGGCTCAGGGAGTTTGTCGATTTCAGCCTCAGCCCTGCAGAACTCGACCTCAAACTGACGATGGTCGGCCTCGAGGTCGAAGGCGTCGAAGAGATGCACGGCGACACGGTCATGGAGGTGAATGTGACACCCAACAGGCCGGACTGCCTCAGCATCCTCGGCATCGCACGCGAGATTTCGGCACTGCTGGACATCCCTCTGAAATTCCCCGATGCGCGCATTGCCGAAGAAGGGGATGCCTCTGCAATCGACGTCGAAATCAAGGACAAGGACCTCTGTCACCGCTATGCCGGGCGGGACATCCGGGGCCTCCGGATAAAGGAGTCTCCTGACTGGATGAAGAAAAGGCTCGAGAAATGCGCCATGAGGCCTATCAACAATGTGGTCGATATCACGAACTACGTGCTCCTCGAGATGGGCCACCCCCTCCACGCCTTTGATATGGACGAACTGAAAGGAAAGAAGATCAGGGTCGCACGCGCCGGGTCAGGCAGGACGATCAGGACCCTCGATAATACAGACCGCCCCCTGCCCGCTGATTCCCTGCTCATCTGGGATGGGGAGCGTCCTGTGGCGGTGGCAGGTGTTATGGGCGGTGCCGAGACAGAGGTCAGGGAGACGACACGGAATGTCTTTCTCGAAAGCGCCTGGTTTCTTCCCTCCTCTGTGCGCAGGACGTCAAAGGCCCTCGGGCTCAAGACCGAATCTGCCTACCGTTTCGAGCGCGGCACCGACATCGAACTCCTTGAGAAGGCGATGGACAGGGCGGCGTCCCTGATGTCGCAGCTTGCGGGAGGAACGGTCTCGAAGAAGGCGGACGTATATCCGACGCCCTTCGCGCCTTCGCGCATCAAGGTGCGCTATGAGAGAGTGAACAAACTCCTCGGCCTGTCCATTTCTCACGACGAGATGACCACGATTGTGGAGAGGCTCGGTATTACAGTTGCAAAGAATTCGGACTCCTTCACCGCGACACCCCCTCCGTACCGGGGAGATATCCAGAGGGAGATCGATGTCATCGAAGAGATCGCGCGCTTTTACGGGTATAACAGGATACCGGTGACCGTGCCGAAGATCCAGATATCGGGCGAAACAAAAGACGGACGCCAGAGCCGTGTCTCGGCAATAAAGGAGTCCTTCAGGAGTTCAGGATACACGGAGGCCATAAATTACAGCTTCATGAATTACCGGATGCTCGACACGCTTGCCCTTGCAGCGTCCGATGCCCGCCGCAGGGCACTGGTCCTCCGGAACCCTCTCAACACGGAAGAGTCCCATCTTCGGACGACCCTGGTTCCCTCTCTCCTTCAGAATGTTGTCTCGAATGTTTCGATGGGCAGCAGGGACGTACGCCTTTTCGAACTCTCGCGGATATTCATCGACAAGGGCGAGGCACTCCCTGAAGAAGAGCACCATCTGGGAGCGGTCTGTTTCAGGGAAAAGGCGCCGGTCCTCTGGAAAGAAGACGCCCCTGACTTTTATCTCATGAAAGGCGCGGTCGAGTCGATGATGGATACGCTGCGGGTAAGGGACCGCTCCTTCCGCGTCTCGTCAGAACCCTTCCTCCATCCCGGAAAGTCCTGTGACATCGTG
>DATJWU010000234.1:0-5454 GCA_035501055.1 Thermodesulfovibrionales bacterium | reverse complement strand
CTGATGCCGTAATGTCTTTTCAAGCCTTTTCCCCCACGCGTGATTCCGTGCCCTTCATGAGCCTTTCTATGTTCGCCGCATGTCTCACGATGAGAAGTCCGGCGATCAGAAAAGCGACCACCACTTTTACCCGGATGCCGTCAAAGACGTACATGGTGAGCGGCAGCACCGCAAAGGAAACCAGCGCTCCCAGAGAAGAGTACCGGGTGACCGCCACCACAAGCAGCCAGATCGCGACCGTAGCGAGTCCTACCGCGGGTGCATAGATCAGGAGCACGCCGATCGCCGTGGCGACACCTTTCCCTCCCCTGAACCTCAGGAACAAAGAAAAGGTATGTCCGGCGATCGCGGCGAGTCCGGCGAGCCCCTCGATGAAAGGATCGCCCGCGACATACCGCGCGACCGCAACCGCAACAGTCCCCTTCATTATATCACCAATGAGGGTGAGCAGTGCAGGTGCCTTTCCGAGCGACCGGAGCACATTCGTGGCGCCTATGTTTCCGCTTCCCACCTCCCGGATATTGATGCCGCGCAACCGCGCCACGATGTCCCCGAAGGGGATCGAGCCCAGAATGAAGCTCGCCATGACGAGGAGGGACGTCACCGCCATAGAAGCCCGTTGCTCCCCGGTCCGGAAATTCGAAATTCGAAATTCGAAATGTCTCTTCTCATATGCGTTTCCAGAAAGACGCGGTATACTGGACCCCCGAGACGACGGACAGCACGAGGGCGACCCAGATCGCCACAATCCCGACGTCATAGACGTCGATGCCGAAGATGTTCACGTCGAGGATGAGGCAGAGGATCGCCGTGATCTGGGCAGTGGTCTTGAGCTTCCCGCCCATCTCGGCGGGTATCACGATGTCTTTTGACAGGGCGACGGCCCTGAGACCCGTCACAAGGAATTCGCGCACAATGATGATGATCGCGATCCATGCGGAGAGACGCGCCATATCCACAAGGAGCACAAGGGCCGATATCACGAGGAACTTATCGGCGATGGGGTCGAGGATGATGCCGAATTTCGTGATCTGCCCTGTTTTTCTCGCAACGTAGCCGTCGAGGAAATCGGTGATGGAGGCGACGCCGAAGATCAGTGCCCCGAGAAGAGGGTTATACGGGGTGATCATGACAAAGAAGGGGATGAGGACGATGCGGCTGAGGGTGAGCATCGTGGGCAGATTAAGCCTCACGGTATTCTCCCATCACTGATTCCCAGAGTCCTTTTGCCTTGAGAAGAAAGTCACAGACCTCCCGGACTGCGCCTTTGCCGCCAGGGTTCGCCGTGACGATCGCTGCATACTCCTTCGCTTCTTCGACCGCGTCGTTCACGGCGATGGGGAGCCCGACCCTCCTCAGAATAGGGATGTCCACGATGTCGTCGCCGACATAGGCGATCTCTTCCGGGGTGAGGTGAAGTTTTTCGACGAGATGGTCAAGGGCGACGGTCTTGATGTGGCATCTCTGGAATACCTCACGGATGCCGAGTTCCTCCGCCCTCCGCTCAACGACCTTCGAATACCTCCCGGTGATGATTGCGACCTGAATACCGGCCCTGATGAGCATCTTTATGCCGTGGCCGTCCCTCACGTGAAAGCGCTTGAGTTCGTTGCCCCCGTTATCGAGGATGATGCTCCCGTCGGTGAGCACGCCATCCACATCGAGGATGAGGAGTTTGATCCTTCCTGCACGCTCAGCTGTTGCGGTTTCCTTGTCTTTCACTTCCGCCACGTCACCTCAAAAACGTGATTCCATTGTATATGAAAAACCGCAGGATTGTAAAATATTTAGGCAGCGAGGAAAAAACCGAACGTTTCCGGTATAATCTCCGATCATGAACAGGCACCTCACCATGTCCGTAGTTCTCTTTTTTTCTGCGTTCTTCGTCGCATCCCCGGCGGTTCCCTTTGAGGGCCCTTTCCCCATCAGAAACCAGTTCCCGCTTTACCGCGTGCTCAACCCGCCGTCTCTTGAGAAGGCGTCTCTGGAGGATTCCTTTTCGGCCGATTTTTCTTATGCAAGTGTGTATACCGTTCAGAGTTCGTCAGCCTGGTCCATCGCAGCGGATATGGAAGTGGCGGAACTCGATTTCCGCTTCAGAAAGAGCTTCAATGATTCCTTCGAACTCGGCATTGATATCCCGATCATCAGCTTCAACAGTGGCTTTATGGACAGCTTCCTGAACGACTATCACAGTGCCTTCGGATTTCCCGACTACGGGAGGAGTGAGAGGCCGCTAAATACTTTTCTGTACGAAGTCAGGCGGAACGGGGTGCTCATTATAAAAGGGGACACAGGCACCGGAATCGGGGACATCCGGCTTACGGCGAAGAAAACGCTGCTCAAGAGTGATTCTGCTGCAGTAACGTTCTTCGCCGATCTTGAATTGCCGACAGGTGATGCCTCCCGGGGGTTCGGGAACGGCAGTCTCGATGCAGGGGCTGCGATCCTCGTGGAGAAGAGAATCGGCGAAAAGGTGATGGTCTATGGGAATGCCGGTATCGTCTTCCCGGGGAAGCTTCGTGCCGAAGAGACCCTGAAGCTCAACGCGTCGCCCTACGCGGGCCTCGGCGTCGAAGCGGCCGTCTGGAGTCACGTTTCCCTGCTCGGCCAGGTTATGTTCCAGAAATCGCCTTTCCCGAAGACGGGGATCGGTTCTCTCGACAGACCGTCAGCCCTCCTCTCCCTCGGCGGGAGGTATGCGTGGGAAAAGAACAGTCTTGACTTTGCCTTTACCGAAGACCCGAACACCGCAGGCGCCCCTGACGTTTCTTTCACGCTTTCCTTCAAGAGAAGGTTCTGAATTACCTCCCGATTTCAAGTCTTTGAACAAGGAACTCTGTGCGCTCTGAGTTCTCTGTGGCGAATCCTCTTGCAGCAACGTTCCGTGCTTCTTATGACCGCAGGTTAAGGTAGAATAGACCTTATGGAAAATCACGACGAAGAACTCCGCGTCCAGGAGCGGTTTTCCGCGCTCTATGTCAGGGACTTCCGCATCTTCTGGATAGGGCAGATCATCTCCTTCTCGGGGACCTGGATGCAGTCCGTCGCCCAGGGATGGCTTGTGTATTCCCTCACGAAATCACCTTTCTTCCTCGGTCTCGTCGCGACCATGGCCTCCATCCCGGTCCTCCTCTTTACCCTCGTGGGAGGGGTTGTCGCGGACAGGGTTGGAAAAAGGGGGCTCCTGATCGTCACCCAGATGCTCTCCATGCTCCCGGCCCTGCTTCTCGGCATTCTCACGGAATTCAAGGTCATCACCGTTGAACAGATCATGGTGATCGCCTTCTTCCTCGGGACGGTCAACGCCTTTGACGTGCCGGCGCGGCAGTCGTTTCTCTCGGAGATGGTCCGGAAAGGTCACCTCATGAATGCCATTGCGCTGAACTCCGCCGCCTTCAACGGCGCACGCATCGTCGGTCCCGTGATCGCAGGTATCGCGATAGCGGCAGTGGGCGTTGCCGCCTGTTTCTATATCAACTCGGCGAGCTTTCTTGCGGCGATCATCGCTCTTCTCATGATAAAGGGAAGAAGGGAAGAGGTCCCTCAGGGCGGGCAGGTGCGTTCACGGAAAATAAGCGTATCGATAGTCTGGAAAGACGTCTCCGAGGGCCTGCGCTTTGTGAGGAATGACAGGGATATCTTCAGGATCATGTTTCTCGTGGCTACCTTCAGCCTCTTCGGCATACCCTTTGTGACCTTCCTTCCTGTATTTGCCCAGGATATCCTGAAGGTCGGTCCGAGGGGCCTCGGTTTTCTCGCCGGCGCCTCGGGTGTGGGCTCTCTCACCGCAGCACTGTTCATTGCCTTTGTCGGCGATATTGAACGGAAGGGGCGTTTCATGGCGGTTGCGGGGTCGGTTTTCTGCGTTTCCCTTGCAGGCTTTTCATTCTCGAAGAACTTTGATATTTCTTCCCTGATGCTTGTGTTTGTCGGATGGGGGGTCGTGAGCTTTCTCGCCGTCGCGAACAGTTTCATTCAGCTTGCAACGCCCGATGTGCTGAGGGGCAGGGTGATGAGCGTCTATACCCTCGTGTTCCTCGGTGTCGCTCCGCTCGGCAGTTCCCTCATGGGGGCGCTCGCCCACTTCACGGGAACGCCTCTGGCGGTTTTCATAGGCGCGATTGTCTGTTTCGTGTCGGTCATTTCCCTGACGGGACATTTAAAGAAATTGGCCCGGTGAGCGGGAACCGGTGCGTAACCCGAACAATGCAAGGCATTGGCAGGGGAGCAGCCATTTCAGGCCCAGCCCTGAAATCGAGAGGCGCCTGTTGCATTTTGAATTTTATTTTTCATTTGTGCTATGGTTAGTATCTCGCAGGGCAGCGGATATGAGGATGATGGACGGATGACCAGGATATCCCTTGCGGGCTCTGAATTCCCTGTGGTCAATCCGAAGGAGGTTTTATGAAGAAGATCGTGCTTGCATACTCGGGGGGGCTTGACACCTCTGTGGCGATACAGTGGCTCAAGGAGACCTACGGCGCAGAGGTCATCGCCTTCTGCGCAGACCTTGGACAGGGCGAGGACCTTGGAGCGGTAAAGGAAAAGGCCATGAAGACAGGGGCGTCAAAGGTCTATGTGGAAGACCTCAGGGAAGAGTTCGTGGCACATTATATCTTCCCCATGCTCAGGATGAACGCGGTCTACGAAGGTTCGTATCTGCTCGGCACATCGATCGCGAGGCCTCTCATCGCGAAGAGACAGATAGAGATCGCTGAAAAGGAGGGCGCCGACTCTGTCTCCCACGGCGCAACAGGCAAGGGAAATGACCAGGTGAGGTTCGAGCTTACCTATTTTGCCCTTAAGCCCGATATCAAAGTGGTGGCGCCCTGGAGGGAATGGCCGTTCAAATCCCGGCAGTCTCTCATCGAATATTCCGAGAAGCACGGTATCCCCGTCACTGCGACGAAGGAAAAACCCTACAGTACCGACAGGAACCTCCTCCATATCAGTTACGAGGGGGGGATACTCGAGGACCCCTGGGCTGAACCGCCGGCGGACATGTACACCATGATGGTCGCCCCGGAGAAGGCCCCCGACAGCCCGACGTATATCGAGATATCTTACCGCGAGGGCAATCCCGTGGCGATCAACGGTACCGCCATGTCTCCGGCCGCGCTGCTCGAAACCCTGAACAGGATCGCCGGCCGCAACGGCATCGGGAGGGTCGATCTCGTCGAGAACCGTTACGTAGGCATGAAGTCCCGCGGTGTCTACGAGACCCCGGGAGGTACGGTGCTTCACGCAGCCCACAGGGGTGTTGAGTCATTGACCCTCGACAGGGAGGTCCTCCACCTGAGGGATTCGCTGATAAGCCGCTATGCAGAGCTTGTCTATTACGGCTACTGGATCTCGCCCGAGAGGGAGGCGATCCAGAAGATGGCCGACGACATCCAGAAGGACGTGAGCGGAGAGGTAAGACTGAAGCTCTACAAGGGGAACTGTCTCGTC
>DATJWU010000233.1:0-3392 GCA_035501055.1 Thermodesulfovibrionales bacterium | reverse complement strand
CCGAAGGAACTCAGGCCCCGCCTGATGCTCGAATAGCCGAGGCGGTTTTTCTGCGCGCTATAGATGACCATCGCCTCTTCGAGAAGCACGAAGATGTAGCGGTAGGCGAACATCAGGATTTCTATGAAGCCCTTCGGAATTTTGAACCACGAGAGACCTGCCATCAATTCGGTGAAGGGGGTCGCAAAGCCCAGAACCGCGACGACCGAGACCGCGCCGATGATCCGCACTGCGATCATCAGCCCGCTCATGAGCCCGTCACGGTGTCCTGCGAGGGTGAGGCCGAAGATGTCCATCGAAAAAATCACGTCTTTCCCGGTAAAAAGGAATTTAATCAGCACCACCATAATTGCGATGAAGAACGGCTCCGAGAACCTGAGCGCAAAAATCCTGAGAGGTACCTTCATCCTTATGCAGAAGACAAGGCAGACGACGGCAGTCAGCGCGGGGAAGAGAAAGCCCCTGTAAGTGAGGACCATCGCAAGCACGACGGCAGCCACCGCGAGCTTTATCCTCGCGTCGATTCCGGAAAGGATATGATCCCTTGTTATTTGTTCAGACAGGAGTTCCATCGGTTTTCGACCTTTGTTCTTTCCGGGCGCCGCCCTCTGTCAGCTTTCTCCAGGAATACCCTGCGATGAATCCGCCGATCGTGCCGGCGACGAGGAATACAAACAGAAGGAGGTCTCCCTGGTCGGTGTTGATCAGGGGTTCCTTCGCCTCTCTCCCATGCTCCTTCGCGATCTTCTTTACCACGGACTCGTCGACGCCCTGCCATTTTTCCTCTGCAACCGCAACGGCAGTGAAAAGTGAATCGCGAGCAGTGAATAGGTCAAGAGTCAAGAGTGAACAGTGAATAGTGAAAAGGAAAAGAACGGCAGAAAAGATTCTGCTGACCGCTGATAGGCGATTCCTCATAGTGTCACCTCCTCGGGTTTTAGTACGCGCATCCTGACAAGGAGGTCGGGTCTCTTCTTCGAGAGGAGGACTACCATGCCGGCGGTCAGCGCCCCTTCGAGTATCCCGAGGGGAAGTTGTGTCGGGACGAAGGCGATGAGGACTTTCCAAAAAAGAGGCATGAACGGAGAGTCGCCCCTTATACCCGAGGCGAGCTCTACAGCGGTGGTGAAATACGTTGCCCAGTCGGCGAGCAGTCCGGCCATAAAGCCCGCAACCGACAGGTTTATCTTCATCGCCCGTAGCGTCCTGAACGTCACGAATCCCGCAAGAGAGCCCATTACGCCCATGGAGACGATGTCCGCTCCCATGGTGCTCAGACCCCCGTGGGCAAGGAAGAGCGCCTGAATCAACAGGGCCACCGCGGTGACGAGAACGCTGATCGCCGGCCCGAGGATTATGCCGGACATCCCCGTTCCGCAGGGATGGGAGCAGGTCCCCGCCGTCGGCACGGGTATCGGCATGCAGGAGATGATAAAGACCACCGCCGCCATTAACCCGACGAGGGGTTTGAAGGACATGTCCGCAGCAGAGAGTTTCTTCAGCCTGTACAACCCGAAGGCGACAAAGGGCGCCGCCACCAGGAACCAGAGCGCAGCCCAGTTGAGAGGGAGGATCCCTTCTGAAATGTGCATCGCATAGGCATGAGAGGCAGTGAATAGTGAACAGTGAAAAGTGAACAGTGAAAAGACAAAAGCCTTCTTCAGCGACCGCTGACGCGTCATTCCTTTTCCACCTCCGCCATCCTGAGCAGCGCGTTCACAATCGCCACCGCCACGGGCGTGCCGCCTTTTTGGCTGAGATTTGTGATGAAGGGAAAGTGCTGTGTCGCAAGCAGCGACTTCGATTCCAGGGCCTTGACGAAGCCTACCGGTACGCCGACGACGAGGGGAAGAGAGGTCTTTTCCCCGGACTCCCCAAGCCTCGCTGCGAGTATTTCAATCACCTTCAGGAGTGCAGTGGGCGCATTGCCGATCGCGATAATCCCGATGTTGTCCGTGACCCCTCTTTCCATGGATATCTCTGCGCGGGTCCTTCCCGTCTCCGCGGAAACCGCAACCACGTCGTCGTCTCCGATAGTACAGATGACCTTTCCTCCCCATCGCCCGAGCAGTTTCTTGCCGATACCGGCCTTCACCATCTCGATATCGGTGAGGATGTCTTTCCCTGCCCGGATCGCGTCGATGCCGGTGCGGATCGCGTCGGGGTGGAACATGAGGGTCTTTTTAAATTCGAAGTCGGCGGTAGAGTGGATGACCCTTTTGATGATCGGCACCTGCTCGGGAGGGACATCGCCGAGGTCGATCTCCTCGGAGATTATCTCGAAGCTCCTTTTTTCTATGTCTTCCGGCACGGCGAAACTCACGGCATTGATCCTCTCCATCACGACCTGTACCAGCTTGTCGTGAATCCCGAGCGGTTCGGTATAAGTGAATTGCACGGCAGGATAGAGTTTCACTGCCTCTTGGATCATCTCCGGTATGTCTTTGGTGACGTGCATGCCTGAGCTGAGGAAATAGGGGTGGAGGATGACCCTGCCCGCGCCGTCGTCAACGCACCCTTTTATGGTTCCCATGATGTCGGGCTCCGAAAACTGCAGGTATGCCACCCTGACGCAGCGGCGATCGCAGCCGGGATGGATCGCCTTGTGCAGGAGCTTCCCGACGAGTTCGATGTTATTGGCATCCTTCTTTGGACTGCCGTGGCCGATAAGGATTATGTGTTCCATCTTTTCATGCCTTTCTTTTCCTCAGTGCCTCAGTGTCTTTGTGGTTTTCAATGCTCCGGCGTATGCCGGCGACGAAGCGGTTCATGTGCTTTGCAAGGCCGGCATTGCTGCCGAAGTGCACGTGTATATAACTCGCGAGAGTGTTCCTGACCCGATACCCTTCGACGCCTGCGTCGCGGCCGTCGCCGTTACGGACCGAATAGATCGTCGACGGCCGACTGTCGACTGCCGACTGTCGACTGCCTTTTATCTCCGAATAATGGAACTCATGCCCCCTGAGGCGGTCGCCTTTCCTGCCGAGCATGCAGTCTTCATGGAGAAGGATCTCGCGGTAACCCAGGCGGGATCTTCCTTTCTTCATCACCGTTTCGAAAGGAAAGACACCGGCCATGGGGAAGAAGGCGTCTTCGAAATCATAGATGCCCTGTGAGAGATACATGAGCCCGCCGCACTCGGCATACAACGGTCTTCCCTCATCCGCCCACGTGCGGATGGAGCTGAGCATCGATTTGTTTGCAGATAACTGTTCTGCGTGAAGTTCAGGATATCCCCCGCCGATATAGACTGCATCAACGCCCACGGGGAGGCCGGAATCGGCGAGGGGGCTGAATTTCACGACCTCCATCCCCCCATCCCTCAGCAGGTCGAGGTTGTCTTCGTAATAGAAACAGAAGGCCTTATCGTACGCCACGGCGATGGAGGCAAT
>DATJWU010000232.1:0-3217 GCA_035501055.1 Thermodesulfovibrionales bacterium | reverse complement strand
GATGTGGGAAGAGGCGTGAGCAGGAACAGAATCGGCGAAAGAGTGGGCATAGGCTGGATCAACTCGGCATGCGGGAAATGCAGGGCCTGCCGAGAAGGGAACGAGAACCTCTGTCCGGGCTTCAAGGCCACCGGAAGGGATGTCGACGGCGGATATGCAGAGTACATGACCGTTCCCGCGAGCTTCGCCTATCCGATTCCCGCCCTCTTTTCGGACGCGGAGGCAGCTCCACTTCTCTGCGCAGGCGCAATCGGGTTCCGTTCCCTGAGGTTGACCGGACTGAAAGACGGAGAGAATCTGGGGCTCACCGGTTTCGGGGCCTCTGCGCACCTCGTCATCAAGATGGTGCGCTATCAGTATCCGCACTCAAAGGTCTTCGTCTTTTCGAGAACCCCCGACGAAAGGGAATTCGCCGAAAAACTCGGTGCATTCTGGAGCGGCGATATCGGGGATGAACCGCCGGAGAAACTGCGTGCGGCGATCGACACCACTCCCGCCTGGAGACCTGTTACAGAGACCTTGAAGCACCTTGAAGCAGGAGGCAGACTCGTGATCAACGCCATCAGGAAAGAAGAGAGAGATAAGGAGAGCCTTCTCACCCTCGATTATTCGCGCCATCTCTGGATGGAGAAAGAGATCAGAAGTGTGGCGAATATTACACGTGCAGACATCAGGGAATTCCTGCGCGTCGCCGCCGCGATCCCGATAAAGCCGGAGGTTCAGGAATTCGGGCTCGACGAGGCCAATGAAGCATTGAGAGAGCTGAAGGAAAGAAAGATTCGCGGGGCGAAGGTCCTGAAGGTGGGATGACTTTCCCACCGGTCGGGAGCGCGCCGGGCACCACGCGCAAGAGGCAACAACCTGTTTCCCTGCGTTTACGATTGCCCTCTGAATCTGTTATAGTTTGAGTTATTCTATTTCGGGAGGCGGATATGGGAGTCTTGGACTGCATCGGAAACACCCCGCTCGTGCAGCTGAATGCGATAAACCCTCATCCTCAGGTCAGGATTCTTGCCAAACTCGAGGGCAATAATCCCGGCGGTTCGGTCAAGGACAGGATCGCCTTTTTCATGATCGACGACGCGGAAAAGGCAGGACGCCTCAAGAAAGGAGACACGATTCTCGAGGCCACCTCGGGCAACACCGGCATAGGTCTCGCCATGGTCGGCGCTGCGAAAGGATACAGGGTCAAGCTCGTCATGCCTGAGTGCGTGAGCATCGAACGGAGAAAGGTCCTGGAGGCCTTCGGCGCGGAGCTTGTCCTGAGCCCCGGCAACGAGGGAACCGACGGGGCAATAAAGCTTGCCCGCAGGATCATGGAGGAGTCCTCCCACGGCTATTTCATGCCCGACCAGTTTAACAACCCGTCGAACATCCGCGCCCATTACGAAACCACGGGCAGGGAGATCATCGAACAGACAGGAGGGGAGATCGATATGTTCGTTGCCGGAATGGGCACTTCAGGGACGCTTATGGGCGCAGGCAGGCGGCTGAAGGAGTTCAGCAAAAAGATAACGGTCGTCGGCATAGAACCCTTTCTCGGCCACAGGGTGCAGGGCCTCAAGAACATGAAAGAGTCGATCGTGCCGGGCATTTACGATGCTGCGGCGCTCGATGAGAAGATAAACATCAGTGATGATGAGGCCTTCGAAATGACGCGGAGGCTCGCGCTCGCAGAAGGTCTCTTCGTGGGTATGAGCAGCGGTGCAGCGATGGCCGGGGCGTTGAGGATGGCGGGGGTTCTCGGCAAGGGGTCGGTCGCAGTCATACTCCCTGACAGGGGAGACCGGTATCTCAGCACCGCGCTGTTTACCTCCGTCTGCGCAAAATGCCCGCCTTGAGCATTACCTTTTTTCTCTGCCCTCTGTGAGGTAGTCTACGCCGTATCAGTAACAGATCTCCCTGAACCGAAAGGGCTACCGGGGCTCCTCCTGGGTCTGGGCGCGGAAATCGACAAACGCAGCCCCCCCTCCGTGTTCTCCGCTACGGCTGGTGACAAAACCTTCTATTATCGGGACGACACTGCCGGGGTCCGTAAATCTGACGCCGTACCGGTGTGCAGCGCCTTGTCCCTCCCTCGGCAAGAGCCGAACAACCTCGGTATCTGTGGTTATCCGTCCGAGGCCGGGCAGAGAGAACGTGCACACCACGGAATCTCCCTCAAAAAGGACGGCGGCAGTTCGCACAAGCATCCCCGAGGTACTGACATTCTCCACAAAGCCCGTGAAAGACGTATTCTTCGTAGTGCCGCCTATCTTCACCCTCAGGGGAATCCTGAATGCTCTCCGCGGCGCGATATGAAGGAGCTGATGGGCTTCCTGGAGCAGCACCGGGCCATTAACGGGTAAAGTAAGAAAGGCATTCGCCCTGCAATCGAGACACCGGTTAAGGCCGGCCTCGTCCCCAGGAGACACAATGATGATTGAAACGTCCCTGAGCATATCGTCCTCCCGAATCGTGAGGCAAAGTGTTTCGCCGTTCATGTCCGGGGTGTCAAGGTTCGCAATGATAAGGTCCGCCCTCTCCTCCCGGTGGCAGTCGAGTGCCTGCCTGTTGGTAAAAGTAGCAAACATCCTCACATCGGATCTGCTGAGAAAGCTCTTCTCCCGGTCAAGGCTTGTCCTGATGTCCTGCGGCAAAATCACTGTCTTCATAGGAGGTTCTCATACAAGTATAGGAAGAATCATGTAAAATGTAAAGCGCCCTATCCCGGGTGCCCGGCCGACTCCTGACGGAGACGCCTGTGAGAACCTCACCCTCCCGCTGATCTCTTTTTGATCCGAAAATGATAAAATATCTTGATTATGGTAAATCATAATTCGGACATACACCCTGCTACTGCTGTTGCGGCGGCCTTGCGTGCCGCAGGGGTGGAATTCTCAGAGTACTCTTACTGCCATGAAGAGCCGGCCTGGACAGGCGCGTGCGCGAAGGAACTCAGTATCGATGAGCACTCGCTCGTAAAAACGATAGTCCTTGAAGCGGACGGAAAACCCTTCCTCGTGCTCCTCCACGGTGATATGCGGGCATCGACAAAGGAACTTGCAAGAGTGATCGGTGCGACGCGTATCACGCCCTGCCTTCCCGATAAAGTCGAAGAATATACAGGGTACAATGCAGGAGGGGCTTCCCCCTTCGGCACACGCACGGTCATGCCTGTCTACATGGAAGAAACGATTCTTAATCTCCGGAAGGTCTATATCAGCGGAGGGGCAAA
>DATJWU010000231.1:0-2944 GCA_035501055.1 Thermodesulfovibrionales bacterium | reverse complement strand
AAGATCTTCAGGGTCACCTTTAACGAAATAACGGAACGAGCTGTCCTTGAGGCGATGAAACACCCGGGGAAGATCGATCTCAACAAGGTCGACGCGCAGCAGGCGCGAAGGGTCCTCGACAGGCTCGTCGGGTACGGCCTGAGCCCGCTCCTCTGGAAAAAGGTGAGGCGCGGCCTCAGCGCAGGCAGGGTCCAGTCTGTCGCGGTCAAGCTTGTGGTTGACAGGGAAAGGGAGATCGAGGCCTTCCTGAAAGAAGAATACTGGAACATCAACCTCCAGGTGCAGGGGCCGACCCCACCCGCGTTTCTTTCGAGGCTTTACAAATACGGGGGTTCACTTGTCGTGAACCGGGACGCCGCGGACGGGGAGCGGTTTCTCATCAAAACAGCGGAAGACGCGGAGCGGATCGCCCGGGAGATTGAGAAACAGAACCTCTCGGTTTCGAAGGTCGAGAAGAAGGAGAGGAAGCGGTCTCCCTACGCGCCGTTCACGACGAGCACCCTTCAGCAGGAAGCCGCGAGAAAACTGCGCTTCACGGCAAAAAAGACGATGATGATGGCCCAGCAGCTCTATGAAGGGATAGAGCTGGGGGAAGAAGGCTCGGTCGGTCTCATTACCTACATGCGTACCGACGCGGTGCGTGTTGCACCCGAGGCCCAGCAATGGGCGCGGGAGTATATAGAGCGAAGATTCGGGAAGGACTATATTCCGGAAAAACCGCCGGTCTATAAAAGCAAATCGGGGGCCCAGGAGGCCCATGAGGCGATCAGGCCCACGGACATGGACCGGGCGCCGCAGACGATAAAGCAGTTCCTGTCGAAGGATCTCTACAGCCTTTACTCGCTTATCTGGAACAGGTTCATCGCGAGCCAGATGGCTCCCGCACGGCTCGAGCAGACGACCTTCATTATCGAGGAGCCTTCAAAGATCCTTGAGGTCAGAGCCACGGGGACTGTGGTGCGGTTCGACGGCTTCATGGTGCTTTACACCGAGAGCAAGGACGAGATCGAGGAAGAGGAGGGTGGCATACTGCCCAACCTTAAGGCGGGCGATGCCCTGCAACTACTCGAAATGAAACCTACCCAGCATTTTACCCAGCCGCCCCCGAGATACACCGAGGCCTCGCTGGTCAAGGCGCTCGAGGAAAAGGGGATCGGGAGACCGAGCACCTATGCGACAATCCTCTCGACTGTTCAGGACAGGAAATACGTCCAGAAGATCGAGTCCAGATTCTCGCCTACCGAACTCGGCGTGGTCGTGAACGATTTTCTCGTCGAGAGGTTCCCCAAGCTGATCGATATCGGCTTCACCGCCAGGATGGAGGACGAACTCGACAGCATCGAGGAAGGCCGGATGAAATGGGTCTCGGCGGTCATGGACTTCTACAAACCCTTCAGTCATGACCTTTCAGAGGCGACGAAGACAATGGGGAAAATCAGGCCTGCGGATATTCCTACTGATGTCGTGTGCGAAAAATGCGGTTTGCCGATGATCATAAAGTGGGGAAGGCACGGCAGGTTCATGGCCTGTTCCGGCTACCCTGACTGCAAGAATACGAGGCCCCTCGAAGGCGAAGGACAGGAGAGTGCGCCGATGGTGACGGACGAGAAATGCCCGGTCTGCGGTTCTCCGATGGTCCTCAAGTCAGGACGGTTCGGAAAATTCCTCGCCTGTTCCCGCTATCCCGAATGCAAGACGACCAAGCCTCTTTCGACGGGGGTGAAGTGCCCTGAGGACGGGGGCGACATCGTCGAGCGGAGGACAAAGAAAGGGAAGTCCTTCTGGAGCTGCAACAACTATCCGAAGTGCAAGTTTGCCTCGTGGTATAAGCCGGTCTCCCAGAAATGCCCGCAGTGCGGCGCCGACTTTCTCTTCGAAAAGCGGGACAAGACAGGACAACTGACCCGTTTCTGCCACAGAAAAGAGTGCGACTACAAGGAAGAGGTGAGCAGCGAACAGCCGGCAGCAGGTACCGAGTCGCAAAGCTGATTACTGACCGCCGAAGGCGTTGCTATGGAGAAACCTTTCATCATCGGAGTCGGCGGCGCCCACAGCGGCTCAGGGAAAACCACCTATGCCTGCCTGCTCCTTCGCAAGTTGAAAGGTTGGGGCGCAATAAAGTACACCAGGACCGAACTCTACAGCTCCCTTGTGGATGATCGGGAGACGCTTTCGACCGAGGACAAAGACACGCGCAGGATGCTCGACGCCGGTGCTGCGCGGGTCCTCTGGGTGAAGGCACCTCCCGGGGGACTCGAAGAGATGCTCCCTGAAGCGGTCGCAAGGCTTTCCGACCTCAGAGGCGTTGTGGTCGAAGGGAACAGCGCAATTGAGTTTTTGAAGCCTGATATTATAATATTTGTATTCGGGAGTGAGGCAGAGGAGATAAAGGAAAGCGCAAAAGGGGTCCTTCTCAATGCCGATGTGGTCGTCAGTGAGAATGACCTTTCCATCGCGATGCCGGGAAAGGCCGAAGTCTTCCTGAAATCCCCTGCCGATACAGAACGTTTTTTGTCACGGGTTACGGAGATGGTTGAGAAAAAAGAGAAAATTCGCGAGGCATTGAAAGGGAAGGCCGTTGACGGCAGAATTTCCTGTCCCTCTGCGAGGAATATCGCCGAGGAACTGGATGTGCCCTATCAGCAGGTCGGGAAGACCGCTGACGAACTCGGCATAAAAATCACGGGCTGCGAACTCGGTTGTTTCTGATGGGCGTTCTCCTTTTCGAGCTGAGCCTTACCTTCTACTTCGCTGCTGCTATTGTCAGCGTCGTAGAACTTTTGAAAGGTTCGAAAACGACCTCGCGGCTTATCCTCCTGTTCGCGGTTGCCGGTTTCGTCCTCCATACCGCTACGATTATCTTCAGATACGCGGTTGCAGGGCATCTGCCCATTACCAGCCTCCATGAGGCGTCCTCCTTCTTCGCCTGGTGCATCGTCCTCAT
>DATJWU010000230.1:0-12070 GCA_035501055.1 Thermodesulfovibrionales bacterium | reverse complement strand
TGGTATCACTTTCCCGGTACTCTTTGAGAGATAACGCCTTCGCCCGGAGGAACCGGTAGATTGGTGCGAGGGCAAAATAAAGAGAGTTCGACGGGGCGTGGCAAAGGGATATGGAATCGGGTCATCTGCTGTCGGTAATTGTTCCTGCATATAACGAAGCGGGGGTGCTTGAGATATTCCATGAGCGCCTCGCCCCCATATTGTCCGGTCTGCCCATGGAGACCGAGGTCATCTACATAAACGACGGGAGCACTGATCAGACACTCGAAGTGCTTCACGCGTTGAGAATGAGTGATCCTACCATCGGGATCGTTGACCTGAGCAGGAATTTCGGCAAGGAGATAGCGATGGCAGCGGGTCTTGATTGCGCCCGCGGCGATGCGGTTGTCGTGATAGATGCTGACCTCCAGGATCCTCCCGAACTTATTCCGGAATTGATCAGGCATTGGCAGACCGGGTATGACGGGGTGTACGCGGTGCGACTTTCAAGGGAGGGCGAAAGCTGGCTGAAGAAGACCACCGCACATTTTTTTTACCGCATCATCAACCGCCTCAGCCGTGTGCCCATACCTGAAGACACCGGAGATTTTCGGCTGCTGAGCCGGAGGGCGGTTGATTCGCTCAAGAAATTGCGCGAGCAGCACCGTTTTACCAAGGGGCTTTTCACCTGGGTAGGGTATCCGCAAAAGGCGGTGCACTACCATCGGAACCCGCGTATCGCCGGGAAGACGAAATGGAATTATTGGCGCCTCTGGAACTTTGCCCTTGAGGGGATTACCTCTTTCACCACCGCACCGCTCAGGATTGCAACATACCTGGGCCTGCTCACCGCCCTTGCGGCATTTCTTTACGCGGGGGTAACCATTTACAAAACCCTCGCCTACGGTGAGCCTGTGCGCGGCTATCCCTCCCTGATGGTCGTCGTCCTTTTCCTCGGCGGTATCCAGCTTATTGGCATCGGGATTATCGGCGAGTATCTGGGACGGATATTCGATGAGACCAAGATGCGTCCGTTGTATTTTCTCAAGGGGTATGTCCCCCCCGAGCACGGAAGCAAGTCAGATCGATCGTAGCCAACGCTGCTGTTCACCGAGCATTTTGAAAATGTCTAAAAGAGACTATCAGTTGAGCATCCTTGCCGGTCTGATCATGGGCCTTCTGGTATTGCCGGTGTTAAAGGCAGTTGATCCTGAAGTCTTTGCCAGGTTCGCGTGCGCGACGGTGCCTGTTTTTTTGGTCATGACACCCCTGGGGCTTTCGATTGCCTATTCCCTCGGCAGGAGGGCTCCCGTCTTATGGCAGGCGGGCAAATTTGCGGTAACAGGCGTGCTCAACATGCTCGTCGATTGGGGAGCGCTGGCATCGCTTGTTTTTTTGTTCAGAAGGTATTTCGGAATCGACTCAAGGGATTTTATTCTCGCGGGTGTCACGGTGTATTCCTTCTCCAAGGCGCTCTCATTCATTCTCGCAAACATCAATAGCTACTACTGGAATAAATACTGGACCTTCGGAGTTTATGCGGGCGGGAAGATGAAATCTGAATTCTTCCAATTCTTTGTGGTGAGCGTTCTCGGGTTTATCATTAACGTCTTCATCGCGTCTTCCGTGTTCATGGCGGCGCATCCGCCACGCGGGTTCACCATGGACCAGTGGGGCATAATCGGCGCAGCAGCGGGGAGTCTGGCCGGGTTTCTCTGGAATTTCCTCGGATATAAATTCTTCGTATTCAGATCGCGCTAGGCTATGGTCGGCAGACCGCCGGAACATCAGGACCTCTGAGGAGTCCGTCCTCGGATATTTGTCAGTCGTCGCCCTTCGGGATTGGTTATGGCGGGTTTTGATGAAACGGATTATCGCAGGGCACAATCACGGGGATCAGTTTCTGAGCTACCCTGCATTCAGCAGGGTAGCTCAGAAACGATATGACAACTACTTAGTCGTCGTTGCCGTCGTTGCCAGAATGGCTCGACTTGATGGTGAAGCTGGTGATCCAGCGGTCATAGCCGCCTGTGTTAATATCATCATCTCCTGATGCTGGAGGTGAGACCTGAAGCATCAGCGTATACTGGCCTGCCGGGAGGGACGACACCGGCACATTCATAAGGAGTGCCTCGTTCACGTCAGGGACGCTGGCCTTCCACACCAGGTTACGTCTGGAGAATGACCTTCCATCGCTATCTCTCGTGGTCTGGAGCGAATACCGCGAATTGAGGAAGTAGATGTTGGACGCGTCAAGCGATGAGGCATAGATAGCGAAGAACACATCAACAGGGCCTGCGAACGGGTCGAGGCCTATCGAAATATCAAAGGTATTTCCGCCCGTGGCAATCGCGCCGACACCGATGGGCTTTGCTTGGGAAGGATTGGCACTCAGGAGCGGCGATACTACCGCGTCATAGGTGAAGGTCTGTCCGCGAGTCGGCAATGGCAGGACTCCGCCTGTAGGCGTCGGTGTCGGGGTCGGCACAGGCGTCGGAGTGGGTGTGGGCTTTGGAGTCGGCGTAGGTGTAGGGACAGGCGTCGGTGTCGGAGTCGGCACAGGCGTCGGAGTAGGTGTGGGCTTAGGAGTTGGAGTCGGAGTCGGAACAGGTGTACCACCAAGGGCTGCTGAGACATCAACAAAGTTTTGACAGGTCCAGGTGGACATAAAGTTCATGGCGGAAGCAAAACTGTAAATCGTTGAAGCTGAAGCCCCGGTTGGAGCACCATGACAGGCGCTACAGTTGCCGTTGGCCGTCATAAGCGCTTGACCATTAGCAAGATTTGGGGTAAGACCAGTAAACGTACCATTACAAGTGGCAGCCGAGGCATGACCACTCGTACCGGCAACGGCTACCGCTGTCAGCAGAACCATCGCTAAGAGAGTGAGAAACTTCTTCTTCATCCTTATCTCCTTGCTTTGCTCAACATGTGAGCTTTTCTTTACCTGCCTATGGCGGGCTAACTTGGTGACCAAGTCTTGAAACCGAAATGCATACTGACTGTTTGATTGCTGTTTTCGAACTCACAAAAATCTAATGTTCTTAGCCTACCACGCAAAAATGAAATGCCGATTAAAGGGAGATTAACTTTTTTACATTTAAGGGTTTACTAATTATCGGTTCCCAATGGTTTCGTGAGCGAGGTCTAAATGTGATACAATTGAACGTTATCTGAAGACACATTGTCCCGAAAGGAGATCATGGAAGATATCCTGCGTATCGCTGCAAGGGTTCTCAAGACAGAGGCTGATGCGATAATCGGTCTCACCGAAAAGCTCGATCAGAATTTCGAAAAGGCGATAGAGATAATCTATGGAAGTGCAGGCAGGGTAGTGGTCACCGGCATGGGTAAGTCGGGCCTTGTGGGCAAGAAGATCGCGGCGACGCTTGCGTCCACAGGGACGCCGGCCTTTTCCCTCCATCCTGGGGAAGCGAGTCACGGCGACCTCGGTATGGTCACTTCCCAGGACGTGATCATCGCGATTTCGAACAGCGGCGAGACGGAAGAACTGGTCGGCCTGATACCCTTTCTTAAACGCTTCAGCGTGAGCCTCATCTCGATGACCGGCAACGCGCAGTCAACCCTTGCAAGGGCGGCCGATGTGAACCTCGATGTCTCGGTGAAGGAGGAAGCCTGTACGCTCGGGCTCGTGCCGACCGCTTCCACGACCGCAACGATGGCGATGGGAGATGCGATCGCGGTCGCACTGCTCATAAAGCGGGGCTTTAAAGAGGAGGACTTTGCGCTCTTTCATCCCGGCGGCAGCCTTGGGAAGAAGCTCTTTATCACGGTAAAGGACCTCATGCATTCGGGAAACGCTCTCCCTGTGGTCTCTCCCGATGCGCCGATGACCGACGTTGTGGTCGAGATATCCTGCAAACGGCTCGGCATCACAGTCGTCGCGGGTGCGCGCGGGAGGATACTCGGGATCATAACCGATGGAGACCTTCGGCGGGGTATAGAGAAATGGGGAAAGGACTTTTTCGAAATGAAGGCCAGGGACGTTATGATAGAGAAGCCGAAGACGGTCGCAGAAGAGGACCTTGCGGGCAAGGCCCTCGCACTGATGGAGAAACATTCAATAACGTCACTCGTCGTGTCCGACGGGAAATGCGCAAAAGGCGTGATCCATCTTCATGATATCCTGAAAAAGGGGATCGTCTAGCAAGACGCCGGCAACCGGCGACTCGGTATCTGGTTCTTGCCTCTCCTTCTTTTGTCTTGGCCTGTTTCCTTTCACAATTCACCAACATTCTTTTCACCACAAAAGAATAGACAAATCAAAGGGTTGTGTGTCATGATATTTTTATCTTGACAGCCACAATATATTGTGGTTTAATCATTAAAATTGTCTCGGTTATACTATATAGGTGACGTATTCTCTTTGAGAATAGACGGCCTGTCGATTTTGTGGGAAGAAATCGAAAAGGGCATCATTTTTTGATCTAAATCAGGGACAACAGGGAGGAATCATGCCGCTCGCACACTTTGCTTTGTCGTCGAATGCGCTCAAGGTCATCGAAAAGAGGTACCTCAGGAAGGACGAAAACGGGAAGATTGTTGATACCCCTGAGGAAATGTTCCGCAGGATCGCCCGCGCGATCGCCTCGTCCGATCTGAAGTACGGCGGGACCGAGTCTGGTGCCGCGGAAACGGAAGCGGAGTTCTTTGACCTGATGACGTCGCTCGTTTTCCTTCCCAACAGCCCGACCCTGATGAACGCCGGACGGAGCCTCGGTCAGCTCAGCGCATGTTTTGTCCTGCCCGTCGAAGACTCCATGGAATCGATATTCGACGCCGTCAAGAACGCGGCGATCATCCATAAGTCCGGCGGCGGCACCGGATTCAGTTTCTCACGGCTGCGTCCGGGAGGCGATGTCGTCGGTTCGACAAAAGGCGTTTCCTCGGGGCCCATATCGTTTATGACCGTCTTTGATACTGCCACTGAGGCGGTGAAACAGGGGGGAACGAGGCGCGGCGCAAACATGGGACTGCTGAGGGTCGACCATCCGGACATCCTCGATTTCGTCAAATGCAAGGACGAGAACTCGAAGCTCAATAATTTCAACATATCCGTCGGCCTCACCGAAGAGTTCATGAAGGCCCTTCAGGAGAACCGCGAATACCAACTCGTCAATCCGAGGAAACAGACGGTTGCAGGCACACTCAAAGCCAGAGAGGTTTTTCATCTCATTGTCAACCACGCGTGGAAGAACGGCGAGCCGGGGATTGTCTTTCTCGACAGGCTCAACGCTTCCAACCCGACGCCGCTCATCGGGGAGATCGAATCGACGAACCCCTGCGGGGAACAGCCGCTTCTCCCCTATGAGTCGTGCAATCTCGGTTCCGTCAATCTCGCGAAGATGGTCAAGACAAAGGGCCAGGCGGCCAAAGGGTCAGAGAGTCGGAGCCCCTTTGATACTCCGGCACTCTCTGACACTGAAGTGGACTGGGAAAGACTCAGGGACGCCGTGTGGAAGGCGGTTCACTTCCTCGACAACGTGATAGACGCAAACCGTTATCCACTGAAGAAGATAGAGGAGATGACGCTTTCGAACAGAAAGATCGGTCTTGGGGTAATGGGATGGGCGGACATGCTCATTCAGCTCGGCATCCCCTATAACTCGGAGGAGGCAGTGCGCATGGCCGAAGAGGTCATGGGCTTCATTCAATCAGAGGGGAGGAATGCGTCGGCAGCGCTCGCCGGGGAGCGAGGGGTATTTCCGAATTACCCCGGCAGCATCTTCGAGGGCAAGAGCCGGCTCAGGAACGCCACGATAACAACCGTAGCCCCCACGGGGACCCTCTCGATCATCGCTTCCTGCTCATCCGGCGTCGAGCCGCTTTTCGCGGTCTCTTACGTCCGGACCGTGATGGAAGGTACAAAACTTATCGAGGTCAATCCGTATTTCGAGAAGGTCGCAAAGGAGAGGGGGTTCTGGTCGAGGGAACTCATGGAGAGGATTGCCGAGAAAGGCACGATCAGGGGTTTCGAGGAGATCCCCGAAGAGGTGAGGGAGGTCTTCGTCACCGCCCATGACATAACGCCCACGGAGCATATACGGATGCAGGCGGCGTTTCAGAAGTATGTGGACAACGCGGTCTCAAAGACCGTGAACTTCCCTCACCATGCAACGACTCAGGACGTGGAGGATGCCTATCTGCTCGCCTACACGCTCGGATGCAAAGGAGTCACCGTCTACCGGGACGGGTCAAGGGAAGAACAGGTCCTCTCGACCGGGAAGACGAAAGAGAATCAGCACGGGACAGCGGTCCCCCAGGCGACAAAGATAGTGCCGAAAAAAAGGCCGGAGGTGATCAAGGGGCTCACCCGGCTCATGAAGACCGGATGCGGAAACCTCTACGTCACGATCAATGAAGACGAGAACGGCCATCTCTTCGAACTGTTCACCTCTATGGGGAAGGCGGGCGGCTGTGCATCGAGCCAGGCCGAGGCGATCGGGAGGCTCGTATCGCTCGCGTTCAGGTCCAACATCGAGACTGACGAGATCACCAAACAGCTCAGGGGGATATCGTGCCACCAGCCGACATGGTGCAACGGGGGCAAGATCCTTTCCTGTTCCGATGCCATCGCGAAGGCGATAGAAAAATACCATGCGAAACACGAGAAAGGGAACGGCAACGGCCATAAGGACAGCCATTCCGAAACGATGCTCATCGGTGCCTGCCCGGAATGCGGCAGTTCCGTGCAGCACGAAGAGGGGTGCGCGAAGTGCTACACCTGCGGGTTCACGAAATGCGGGTAGCGAAAGAGTTCACTGCAGACTCTGTGAAAACTTTTTTTGAGGAGAGATTCGATTGTGAGCGGGAATAACGGAAACAGGCACTTCATCAGGCCCTCATGGGACAGGTACTTTATCGAGATCGCAAGAGCAGTCTCCTCGCGATCCACGTGCCTCAGGAGGAGATACGGCGCGGTAGTCGTAAAGGACCACGTCATTGTAAGCACCGGATACAACGGCGCCCCTCGCGGTTCCGTCAATTGCGTCGACCGCGGCACCTGCAGAAGACAGGAGCTCAATGTCCCGGCGGGAGAACGGTATGAACTTTGTGAGGCGGTGCACGCCGAGCAGAACGCCATTATCAACGGGTCCCCCGAACGCATGAAAGACGCGTCGATCTATATCGCGGGCCTTGAAGATGACGACTCGACCGCGGAGGGGAAGCCCTGCCTCCTCTGCAGCAGGATGATCAGGAACGCGCAGATACGTCAGGTGGTCTATCTTTCGAAAAACGATACCATCGTGAGGAGTGAAGACTTAAAGGACCTGGATGCCCCGCCTGCGAATATGGAGAAGAAGGCCGGGCAGACGGAGTAGGGCTGGCCAGGTAGTCTCACGATCATTGGTACGCATCTCCAACTACCGTCTGCACTGGAATCGTTGATCTCTTTTCGACAGGCCTCCTCTGCCTCAGAGTCCCTGGTCAACCCGCTTTTCCTCCGGCAAAGACACGGAACAGGCTCTTCCCGAGCCCGTCCGGCAGAGAGGCGGCTCGGGTTTCAGTCGTCGCCGTAAGACGAAAGGGCTTTTGCGTACCCGATCGCTATCGCGGCCTGCTCGGCAAGGGCGGATGCAAACTCAATCTCGTCGTTCTGAAACCTCCTCGGCTCCTTGGTGAGGATCCGGATTACGCCGATGACCGTGCCCCTGAACACCATCGGTACGACAAGCATGCTACGGATGCCCTCTTCCTTCGCCTCTTTCCTGTAGACGATTCTGGGGTCGGTCGTCACATCGTAAATCGGGACCGGCCTGCCGTCGAGGGCATCTGCCACACTTTTCTCTGCGTCTACGGGCCCCTTGTTCAGATAAGCCGCGCTCAGGCCGTAGGCGGCTACGAGTTCCAGCCGCTTGCGCGAGGAGTCGAGGAGCCGTATCGTAGCCGCGTCGGTACTCATGACCGCAGCGATCCGCTTGACGATCAGGTCCATAACCTCCCGAACGCTGAGTGTCGAACTGACCGCGCGTGCGATATCCTGAAGTGCAAGGAGGTATTTTGCCTCTTTATACTGCCGCTCGTACATTCTCGCGTTGTCGATAGCAGTGCCGCACTGTTCGGCCAGGGCAGAGGCAAAATCGATATCCTGCTGGGCAAACTGTCTCGGCTGCGCGCCCAGAAGCCGCAGGATTCCTATAATTCTGCTCCTCGCCACGATCGGCAGGGTAAGCATGCTCTTGATGCCTTCTTCATCCGCCTCTTTCCGGTACCAGACCCTTGGGTCAGTCGAGACATTCGTGATCGCGACCGGCTTTTCCTGCAACGCCTCCTTGATATTTTCCTCCATGTCGACAGGCCCTCTCCGGAGATAGCGCTCGCTCAGGCCGTTTGCGGCGGCGAGTTCAAGGCGGTCCCCGGAATCATCGAGAAGGCGTATCGTGGCTGCCTTCAGGCTCATGACCTCGGGAAGGGTCTTCACGATCATGTCGAGGACCTCACTTACCTGGAGCGAGGAACTTACCCCCTTGGCAACCTTCTGAAAGACCCTGAGGTATTCCTTTTCTTTTGACACCGTCTTCTCAAAAACCCTCGCGTTGACAATCGCAACCGCTGCCTGTTCCGCAATCGCCGCGACAAACTTCAGGTCTTCGCCGGAGTACTCAACAGGCTCAGAGGTATACATCCTCAGGACGCCGATGACCTCGTCCCCGCAACGGAGAGGGATTGAGAGAATGCTCCGAATCCCCTCCTCCATCGCCTCGCTCCGGTACCGGGCATTTTCATCAGCCATGATATCGTATATCGACACTGATTTTCCTGTGAGCGCATCCACAATGCTTCCGTCGTAGTCCACAGGCCCCTTGTTTGCGTATCTCGCGCTCAGGCCGTGGTACGCGACCAACTCGAGCTGTTTTGTCTCATTGTTGAGGAGTCTGAGGGAACTTGCCTTGACATTCATCACCTTCACGACGTTCCTTACGACGAGGGTCAGAACCTCGTCGAGGGAAAGACTCGAACTGATGGCTTTGCAGATATTCTGATAGCTTTCGAGGTATATCCGTTTCGAAAATATCTTTTCGGCACAGGCCGGACACATGGAGTGGGTGAACTCTCCCATGCCGGTCCGCGCAAAGTAGACCTCAATGTCTTCCCATGCCTGCTGCTCGGTCCTGATCTTCTTGCACCAGCCGCAGATTGGTATCAGCCTTTCCCCGTTGCTCATGTCCTCTCCGGAATTTCTCCGATGCCTTTCTTTCCTCTCTAGGCCCGGATGCTTTTATTTTACTCTTCCCGAACCGTTTTTGGGGTATAGACGGGCAACGGGCCGATTAATTCTTTTAATAAACCTATACTGCATGGTGCGGTGCCTTGACTTTTGAAAAGTTCTTCATTATCATACGGTGAAATCATAGGCGGAGGACTCTTGTGCAAGAAGAAGCATTGCTGATGGATCTCATTGTAAACCCCCACGTTGTCCCTCATTATGTTTCTTATGCGTTCCTCGCGTCGCTTATCCTGATCGGGGTTTCACTGGCGATACGAGGGTCTCTGGCCCTGGTCCCGAAAGGCCTCCAGAACTTTATGGAAGTGCTGGTCGATGCACTTCTCAACCTTGCTGAAGAGAACATCGGTCATAAATGGGGGAAGTACTTCTTCCCTCTCATCGGGACGATCGGCCTCTACATTCTCGTCTGTAACTTTATGGGACTGATTCCCGGTTTCACCGCGCCGACGAGCAATATCAATACCACGGCGTCCATGGCTGTTCCTGTTTTCCTCGCGACCCATGTCTATGGTATCAGGGTGCACGGGGTCAAGTACATCAAGCATTTTCTCGGGCCGATTGTCTGGTTGGCGCCGATGATGTTCATCATCGAATTCATCGGCCACCTCGTGAGGCCTATCACTCTTTCGGTCAGGCTTTTCGGGAACATGATCGCCAAGCATATGATCCTTTTCGCCCTTGCCCTTCTTGCACCGGTGATCGTGCCTGTGGCGATACTCGGTCTGGGAGTGCTTGTCAGTCTGATTCAGGCTTTTGTCTTTGTGCTTCTCACCGCCCTCTATCTGGCAGGTGCTGTCGAAGAGGCACATTAACATAATCTCTGAGAAAGGAGGAAGAACTGAATGAAGAGAGGAGTAACCGTAGCGATTCTCGCTCTGACACTGGTGTGGCTCCTGGCCCCTGTGGCTTTTGCTGAAGAGGCGGCAGCGCAGGCATCGGCTGCTGCGGGTTCCAAGGTGTATTATTTCGCCTTTGCTGCGCTTGGCTGTGGTCTTGCGATTGGTCTCGCCGCACTCGGTACCGGTATCGGACAGGGTATCGGTCTCAGTAAGGCATGCGAAGGGGTCGCAAGGAACCCGGGCGTATCAGGAAAGATCACGACAACCCTCATCATCGGCCTCGCGATGATCGAGTCCCTTGCCATTTACGCCCTTGTCGTGGTGCTTATCATCCTTTTCATGAATCCATTCAAACTCTAATTTTTCTTATAAGGGGGCAGTCATCTGCCCCCTTTCATCCTGACGACTCCCGTTTCCCCTCTCGGCTAGAATGCGTCCTCGCCAAAGACGTCCCTGAACCTCCTGTTGAATGATTCCGGAGTGAAACGAAAATTTTGGGTTCCGTACACTTCTACGGAAAACGCGGCGCAGACAGAACCCATCCTCGCGGCATGGAGCAGGTCTTTTCCAGGCAGAAGGAGGCCCTTAATCAAGCCTGCCCGATATGCGTCTCCGGCCCCCGTGGGGTCTTTGACCTCTTCCGGCGTCGCCGCGGGTATCTCGGTCCTTGTCGTCCTCCCTTCTTCCCTCACGGTCAGAAGGGAACCGTATTCGCCTCTTGTGGTGATGACCGTCCCGGTCTTCCGGGCGATGTCTTCTATGGTCATGCAGGTCTTCTCGAGAGTCATTTCGAGTTCATAATCATTGCATATGAATATTCTCGACCCGTCGATCATTTCGGTAAGGTCTTCGGCAGTCCACGCCGGAAGGGACTGTCCAGGGTCAAATATGTAAGGTATCCCCTTCCCCTTATACGCCCTTGAAAAAGAGCGCATGTCATTCAGGTTCCCCGGGGCGATAATCGCAAGAGTCTCCGGGGGGGTGAGCGTTTCAAAATCAAAGGAGGCACTGAATTTCATCGCTCCGGGATTGAAGGCAGTGATTTGGTTGTCCGCCTGATCGGTCGTGATATATGCTCCTGCGGTGAGTTCGTCCTCTATAAGCAGGATGTATTCGGTCGGCACTCCCTGCTTCACCAGCCAAGTCCGGTATGATTCGAAGTCGCGTCCTGCGGTGGCGATTATCTTCGGCTTTTCACCGAAGAGGGAGAGCGCATAGGCGATGTTGCCCGCGGTCCCCCCGAAGTTTTCTCTCAGCCCGTTGATGGCAAAGCATACGTTGAGGATGTGTATCTTGTCGGGAAGTATATGGTCTGAAAACTTTCCCGGGAAATCCATGATTCTGTCATATGCCAGCGACCCTGAAACGAGGATATCCATTGGTTCTCCTTTCTCGATTCGTGCATGTCTCGTGCGCGAAATCGTCCGTGAGTGATGAATGCCTAAAGGTACTCCTCGATCTTCCGAGGATCGAACCTGTCAGCGGCGAGCACGTTTCTTACGAACCTGAAAATTATGGTGCGCTGCTCCTGTCGGAGGTCGGGATAGAATTTTGGGTTGGCTACCACCGCTCCCCGGAAGGCAAAGAACGGGCCGAGACAGGACAACAGGTCTCCGTCACCAGATATCCCGATGTAATGGTCGAAAAAAAGATTCAGCGCTTCCCTATAGGGCCCTTTTACGGTTCCGTGATGTTTGAGCGAAAAGAAGATAAAGTTGATGGTCAGGGCGCTCACATCGTCGGCGGGATCGCCCCATGGGCCGCGACTCCTGTCGAGAAGCACGAGATCCTTTCCGTGAAACCAGAGATTGCCCGGATGGAAATCGCCATGGATCCGGCAGAGTCTTTTGTGAAGGGGTTTCAGTCTGGCCCGCCAGTCAATACACCGTTTTTCGATCTCTGCCATTTCCTGAAAGCTCAAGACTCCTTCGGGATAAGAATCGAACACGCCCATGAGACACTCGCCGTGTCCGACAATGTCCCGGACCTTTCGCCAGTACAG
>DATJWU010000229.1:0-4129 GCA_035501055.1 Thermodesulfovibrionales bacterium | reverse complement strand
CCCGAGGGGGTTCACGATCACAAGGAGCGTAGTGAATATCTTGATATAGGTGGTCCAGTCAAGCATCGCTTGCTTCATTTTAACCTCAATCCTCTGATATTTGCACGACACCGGACCAGAACCTCTTCTCACTGGCGCATTGGACCAGGAAGCCCGAGAGTCAAGCGTTGCGGGAGTAAATCCTCACGTATCACCAAGGTCAGTCTCTGGCGGTTCCGCTTCCCCAATATTTTTGTATAATACCCCTATGCTCATGTGCAGCTCAAAGAGGCTTCTTGCCGCGCTCCTCCTCGTCCTCACGATTTCTGCCTGCCAGGGCAAACCGGCTGTGACAGAAAAGGCGGCCTCTGAAAACGGGTCTTCCGGGCCCGCGTACGGAGATGCACTGATCGAGGGCTCCATCGGAGAGCCGACGGTGCTCATCCCGATGCTCGCAGGGGACAGTGCATCGCATCAGATCGCGGGGTGGATCTTCAACGGCCTTGTAAAGTACGACACGGACCTGAGCATTATCGGCGACCTTGCGGAATCGTGGGAGGTCTCAAACGACGGCCTCGTGATCACCTTTCATCTCAGGAAGGGCGTGAAGTGGACCGACGGCGTCGAGTTCACCGCAGAGGACGTGATGTTCGGATACAGGACGATTGTCAGCGAGAAGACCCCGACGGCTTATGCCGAAGATTTTCTGCAGGTGAAGAAGGCCGAGGTACTCGACAGATACACCTTCAGGGCAACATACGAAAAACCTTTTGCGCCTGCGCTTTCGACCTGGGGGAGTCTGGTGGTGCTTCCCAAACATCTCCTGGAGGGAAAGGACATCACCAAGAGCGATCTCACAAGAAACCCTGTGGGGATGGGACCGTACACGCTCCGGAAGTGGGTCCCCGGTCAGGAAGTGTTGCTCGACTCGAACAAGGATTATTTCGAGGGCAGGCCCTATATCGATCACTATGTATACCGAATAATACCGGATCCCGCGACCATGTTCCTCGAGCTCCAGGCCGGGGGAGTCGACCTCATGGGCCTCACCCCGCTTCAGTACACAAAGCAGACCGACACCCTATACTTCAGGGAGAATTTTCAAAAATTCCGCTACCCGGCCTTTGTCTATACCTATATGGGGTTCAATCTGAAGCATCCCTTTTTTCAGGACAGGCGCGTGAGACAGGCGATAGCCCATGCGATCGACAAGCAGGAGATCGTCGATGTGGTCCTCTTCGGCCTCGGCAAACCCGCCACCGGCCCCTATGTCCCGAATACCTGGCCTTATAATCCGAAGGTGAAGGAGTATGAGTACAACCCCGAGAAGGCGAAACAGCTTCTTAAAGAAGCGGGATGGCAGGACAGGAAAGGCAGCGGTGTCCTTGAAAAGGACGGGCGGCCCTTTCAGTTTACCATCTTCACGAATATGGGCAACAGCACCAGGATGAATACCGCGACGATCATCCAGTGGAGACTCGCCAAGATAGGGATAAAGGTCGACATCAGGGCGCTCGAGTGGTCGACCTTCGTGAACCAGTTTATCGACAAGCGACGCTTCGAGGCGGTGATACTCGGATGGAGCATCAGCTTCGACCCTGACCAGTACGATATCTGGTTCTCCGGCAAGACAAAGGAGAAGGAGTTCAATTTCGTGGGCTATAACAACCCCGAGGTCGACGCACTCCTCGAGAAAGGCCGGAGGACCTTCGACATTGAGCTGAGGAAGAAAATATATTTCAGGATGCAGGAGATCCTTGCCGAGGACCTCCCCTATATCTTTCTCTATGTGCCTGAGGCGACGCCGATTGTGCAGGCGCGGTTTAAGGGGATAAGATCCTCCCCCATCGGCATAGAGTATAATCTCCCCAAATGGTTCGTGCCGAAGCCGCTGCAGCGGCACAGGATGGAGCCCTAGATGTTCACCTACCTGATCAAGAGGCTTTTCGAGATGGTCCCCACCCTGTTCGGGATCACCCTCATTTCTTTTTTCATCATCCACCTTGCGCCGGGCAAGCCGACGGACATATTCACCGAGCTGAACCCGAAGATCACGCCTGAGGCACGGGAAAAACTCGAGAAGTACTACGGCCTCGACAAGCCGGTTATGGTCCAGTACGGAATATGGCTCACGCGGGTGGCCAGGCTTGATTTCGGCGAGTCCTTCTCCGCTGACCACAGACCTGTCATGCAGAAGATCTGGGACCGCAAACGGCCCCTGATCGAACGGAGACTCTTCGTAACGTTCATGATCAATGTCCTCTCCCTGATCATCATCATGGCGATTGCGATACCGATCGGCATCTCTTCCGCAACGCGCCGTAATACCTCCTATGACAGGATCATGACCACCACGGTATTCCTCGGTTTTGCGATGCCCTCCTTCTGGCTTGCGCTCCTCCTCATGATGCTCTTCGGTGTCCATCTCCACTGGCTTCCGATCTCCCAGCTGAAGTCCATGAATTTCGACTCTCTCACCTTCCCGGGCAAGATATGGGATGTGGCAAAGCACCTCATCCTTCCCATTTTTGTTTCGGCCTTCTCGGGCCTCGCCTACGATTCGAGGTTCATGAGAAGCAGCATGCTCGAGGTGATCAGACAGGACTATGTGACGGTGGCGAGGGCGAAAGGATTGCCCGAAAGGACGGTCGTCTACCGGCATGCCCTTCGCAATGCCCTCCTTCCCATGATCACGCTGCTCGGGCTTTCAGTCCCCGGCCTTATAGGGGGGAGCGTGATCTTCGAAAACATCTTCGGCATCCCCGGCATGGGACAACTCTTTTACATGAGCGTTATGACAAGGGACTATCCCACGGTGATGGGTATTCTTACGATCGGTGCAATGTTGACCCTTATCGGAAACCTGCTGGCGGACCTCGGGTACATGTTTGCAGACCCGAGGATACGGGGGAGGTAGCATGGGACACGCGAACTTCAGCGCGATCTTCTGGAATCGCTTCACACGGAACAGACTCGCCGTTGCCGGAGGATGCGTCGTCGTGGTGCTTTTTATCGCCGCGGTCTTTGCGCCTCTGATCTCACCTTACAATCCTGACGATATCGACAGGAAACATGTGCTTGATCCCCCGGACATCCATCACCCGTTCGGCACTGACGATCTCGGGAGGGATGTGATGAGCAGGATGATCTGGGGCTCGCGCATCTCCCTTGCCGTCGGGTTTGTTGCGGTCGGCATCGCGACCCTCATAGGAATGATCCTGGGGGCTCTTTCCGGCTACTACGGAGGATGGGCCGACCGGATCATCATGAGGTTCATCGATATTATGCTCGCGATCCCGACCTTCTTCCTTATCCTTGCGGTCATCGCTTTTGTGGGCTCGAGCATATGGAACATCATGATCGTTATCGGGCTTACCTCGTGGATGGGGGTGGCGCGCCTTGTCAGGGCCGAATTTCTTTCCCTGAAGGAAAGGGAATTCGTGCTCGCGGCGCGGGCGACGGGGGCAAGCGACCTGAGGATCATCTTCAGACACGTGATGATCAACAGCATGGCGCCGGTGCTCGTCTCGGCGGTCCTCGGCATAGCGGGGGCGGTGCTCGTCGAATCGGCGCTCAGTTTCCTCGGCATCGGCGTCCAGCCACCCACGCCAAGCTGGGGAAACATCCTCACCCTGGGGAAGGACAATATCCAGATCGCCTGGTGGCTGTCAGTGTTCCCCGGCCTTGCAATTCTGATTACCGTGCTGGGCTATAACCTTCTCGGCGAAGGAATCAGGGACTCGATCGATCCGAGACTGTGGGAATCCGAGAGGAGATGACGGAAGAAAGACTGAGGGAAGCCGCCTCTGTCACTCCTGATCCCGACAGGGCCTTCAAGAACCTCCGGTCTTTTTGCGATGCGAATCCCGATCATGCCGGGCGTCTTCTGGAGCACCTGAGATCTGTTGCGTTTCTTTTCAGTACCAGTCAATTCCTCGCAAACTTTGCACGCTCGCGCCCCGAGGCTCTTTTTGATGCGGTCGATGAAATATCGGTACCCCTCAATGAGTATGCGCTTCGGGCGGCGCTGAGAAAGGAGATTGATGAGGCCCAGGACGAGACGGACGAATCCCTGATGGATGTCGTGAGGGTCTTTAAGAAGAAGACCCTTCTCCTGATCACCCTGAGGGACATTCTCGGCAAGGCCGAT
>DATJWU010000228.1:0-5964 GCA_035501055.1 Thermodesulfovibrionales bacterium | reverse complement strand
CTTTCGCTTTGATCGTATCAGGATTGGCGAGGCTGCTGTCGGTATCGCTTTTTCAGCATACCCATCTCCCTGTGAGTAGTATTTCTCTGTATCTGCGAGGTTTAGGCTCCGATGCGTGGACCCGATGTAACGACGAGGTGAGATAACGTGCACGATCACCCCAATAAGCCTTCACTGACGAAGGAGCAGTTCATCTCCCTGCCCGGCGACAGCCCGGTACCTCCTCTTTATGCAGAAATCCCTTTTCTCTCGCCGGAGATGCTCTATCCGGTCTTTTCCGGTTCGCAGTCGTTTCTCTTCGAGAGCGTAAAGGGTCCGGAAACGATCGCGAGGTATTCATTCATCGGCTTCGACCCCTGTGCGGTCGTCAGGGTGAAAGACGGCATTGTCGAAACGGATTTCTCAGGCAGCCTGTCATTGTCCCAGGAAAAACCGCTCAGGAAGTTGCAGGAACTCCTCGCGAAATATGCCCGGCAGCCTCTGCCCGGCCTGCCTCCCTTCCAGGGCGGTGCGGCAGGGCTCCTGAGCTATGACTTTGTGCACTACCTGGAGAAGCTCCCGAAAACGACTGCAGATGACCTCCGGATCCCCGATGCACATTTTCTCCTCATCGACCGGCTCGTCGCGATAGACCATCTTGAGAAGAGGGCGTGGGCGATCGTCTGTCCTGGCGTGAGAGGCGGTGAAGACAGAGCCCTTTGGTACGACGAGGCCGAGGAGTCGCTCGCCCGGATATGCGAGAGGGTGAGAGAGGGCACGACACCCGATTCGTCGGCGCGTCCTGCGGTCGTCCTTCCAAAGATCGAGGTCCTTCATGAGATGAAGAAGGAAGACTACATGGACATGGTGAAACGGGCGAAGGAGTATATTGCGGCAGGGGATATATTCCAGGCGAACCTTTCCCAGAGGGTCTTGGCGTTTATCGGGCACCTGCAGCCCTGGAGCCTTTACACGATCCTGAGGACAATCAATCCGTCGCCTTTTGCAGGGTTCATGGATTTCGGCGATTACGCGCTCGTGAGTTCCTCTCCCGAAAGGCTTGTGCGCGTGAACGATGGCGTGGTGGATACAAGGCCGATAGCCGGCACACGGCCAAGGGGCAGGGACGTAAAAGAAGACCGGAAGATGAGGGATGAACTGCTCCTGAACGAGAAGGAGAGGGCGGAGCACCTCATGCTTATCGACCTCGAGCGGAATGACCTCGGGAGGGTCTGCGGGTATGGAACTGTGGAAGTGGATGAACTCATGATTACCGAGGACTACTCCCATGTGATCCACATTGTGTCGAATGTGCGGGGAGTCCTTGCGCGGGGCAAGACCTGCCTCGATGTCATGGGGGCGGTGTTCCCGGGAGGGACGATCACGGGCGTTCCGAAGGTGCGGTGCATGGAGATCATCGACGAACTGGAGCCGGTGAGGCGGGGGCCCTATACGGGTTCAATGGGCTACATCGGTTTCTCCGGCGCCATGGACCTGAACATCATCATCCGCACCTTTGTCATAAAGGGGGGCTATGCCTATGTCCAGGCAGGTGCGGGCATCGTCGCGGACTCCGACCCCGAGAAGGAATACCACGAAACCCTGAAGAAGGCAGAGGCACTTATACGGACCCTCGAACGGTTATAATCTGAAGATTTCAGGTGGTGAAAAAACCCACACACCTGACGCATTTTGACCACTTTTTAGCTTTTTCCGTCTCTCCTGATTTATCCGAACGTGAGGTGACGATGCCTGCTTCCGGTGACGGCGACAGCCGTAACCATTTAAAAACTGAATATGCAACGAGGTCATCAGCAGCGCTGAGCAGTGTGTCATTCCCGCAGGTGGAGCGCACCTGGCTGCCGGCAGGCAGATCGGGAATCATTCCGAAAATAAAGAAAGATTTCCGCCACGGTCCGCACATTCGCGGATTCGCCGGGGGAACGAGCCGTCACTGGAGATTTTGCTCACATACGATCATCCCGGTGAACGGAACAGAATGACTGATGCATCCGATTTCGGGCGCAGGGCCGCGGGGAAGATAAGATTCTCAGGACCCTTTGGATGAAGCAGGTTGGGTATGCTATTTGCTAGTTAACTATTTACGGTGATATAAAATGAGCGGCGCAAAGATGAAGAAGCTTATCTCGGTGTTGATGGATTCGCCATTATACATGACGCTGTCCGCTCAGGAGAGGATTTCCCTCCTCAAGAGGCTCTCGTCAAGCTACCCGCTCCTTTTCGAAGGTGAGAATGAGGAGCAGGAAGTGGGCTACGAATCGAGCTGGGCGGGCATCAACCGGCGAAACAGCTGAACCTCCCCTGACTTACCGCTTTTGGACTGATACCGTCCGGCCCTATACCCTCCATGCCTTCGTTTTTCAAAGGACGCGCTCAAATTCACCGTCAACGATTCAGCCATTTTTCGAGGAATGCCTTTAACCCATTTCGGTAGAGACTTCCGGAAATAAGGAACCCCTCGTTATGTCCTCCCCTGATCATAAGGAATTCCTTGGGCGGTGAGGATTTCTCGTACAGGGTCCTGCCCTGGTCGAAAGGGATTATCTCATCGTCCGGGCTGTGGATGACCAGTTTGGGACAGGAGATCAGGCCGATTTTGCCGACCGTGGCGTACCCGAATTTCGACAGGAGCCTCACCGGCAGCCACGGATAGAGTCTGGCGCCGAGGTCAGGGACCGACAGAAAAGTCGACTCTATGATCAGTGCTGCAGGGTTCTTTTCCCGGGCGAGTTCGGCGGCTACAGCACCGCCGAGTGATCGGCCGAAGATGACGATCCGGTGCGGGGGTATTTGTTTTACTCTCGTGAGGTAATCCCAGGCAGCCTCTGCATCGCGGTAGGTGCCGCTCTCAGAAGGTTTCCCCCCGCTCTTTCCATAGCCCCTGTAATCGAAGATCAGGACGCTGAGGTCCAGGTCGTGAAAGATCATCAGAGAGTCCATGCGGTCCGCCATATTCCCGGCATTGCCGTGACAAAAGAGGAGGACTCCCCTTTCGTGAGGGGCGGGAAGATACCATGCGGAAATCCTCAGGCCGTCACGCGTCGTGAGTGAGAGATCCTCATACGCAATTCCCCGGTCCGAGGGGACCTGCCATAGATCCCTCGCGGGGAAATAGAGCATGCGGTCCTGTCTTAAATATACAAAGAGGAGAATGACCAGATAGGACAAGACAAGCACTATTCCCGCGTGTATAACCATATTCCTAAACGTTCTCTTCACAAGAAGAGGCAAAAGAGTTCTCTGCCTTTCATACTATCGCAAAACCAGTGACAATGCCCCCGAATCGCAGGCCCGTCGGCAGAGGCCGCATCCGAAACATCTGTGGGGATCGATGTGCGCCGCGGTCCTTCCCTCCTGCCGGGTGCTTCCTATGGCGCCGAACTGGCAGCGTTCCGCGCAGAGGCCGCAGCCCATGCAGAGATTTTCATTTACTGTTGCCACGTGCTCAGCCCTTGCCATGATCTCTACCACGATGCCCGACAACGTCCTCAGGGCGATGCAGTCAGTGGCCGTGCAGTTGCAGATCGAGCCGATAAAAGGGGTCACCATTGTCCAGATGGTATGGACTGCGCCATCTTCTTCCATGCGCTCCATCTGGTCTGCCGCCTCTTCCGGTCTGAGAGATTCGAGACCCTCGGACGACAGCGTGCCGAAGTAGCTCAGGTCGATGTCACGGTACCAGGCCTTTGGAGAGAGACTGATACCGTAGCAGCACCTCGCCTCCTTCTTCTCCGCTGTCCAGCGACAGGCGCAGGGCATGCGCACGACCGTGTCGGCCTTGAGGACAACGTCCCTGATCTCTTCAATCGGGAGGACCTGACCGAAGTGCTCCTCCCTGGCCCTCTTCACCATGGCGGCCTTCAGAGATTCCGGAAGACGTCCTTTCTTTCTGTGCAGGGCCTCCAGTCTTCCGAGCGCGGTGAAGCCTTCCCCGATCGTGGTGACGAGAAAGTTCTCGATATACCGCCGTCGCTTCAGATCTGAAACAAGGTCGCCGGCATAGTTTGCCGCATTTTTGTACCAGACCCTGCCGTCGCCGTGTTGTGTGCAGAACTCACACATCGCTTTTTCCGGGCTTCTGATGCATGCCTTATTATACCTTGACTTCGCTTTCTGAGCCTTTCTATGCTATAGAAAGCGGACCCATAATGCTCCTCCACCATCACTTCATAGGGACCGCGAAGAGATACCGGAACAAACTCGCCTTTGTCGATTGTTCCTCCGGCAAGGATATGCGGTACGGAAAAGCCCTCGCGGGGGATTTGGAATGGTAAAGGTTTTTTATTATATGCGCCTCACGGTAAGTATATTTATGTGCTACATCAGGGTCAAAGACGCCCTGATTGTCATGAGGCGAGCGACAGCGCCTTTCGATACTCTTCCCAAAGCTTTTCTTTTGGAATGGTGGTGTCGATGAAATCCCACGGAAGGATCTCCTCAAACCCTCTCTGCCTGAAGAGGGAGAAAGCGGCGTCTGTGCCCGCTTCCCTGCAGGCCCCCTGCCAGTCGTCGCTGCCCGTCATCCTTTCCATCCGTGCCACGCATCCTCTAAAGGACCGACGGTAAAGCTCTCTATCTCCCTTTGCCCACTCAACCATTCGCTCAGCTTGGCACGGTGCTCCTCTGTGACGGAGCCTCGGCCGCAAAGCGCAACAAAGAAGCTCCATCGTTCATTTGAACCTCCGCCCCCGCAGGAAAGATTATTCGCCTCTACGGCGCTTTCAATCCAGTGATCCAGGAAAGCATCCCTCGCCGCTTCGTCCATGTCCTTCTTCAACGACATTGTTACGAGACAGCCATATTCGGTGTACTCCGAAAGGCGAAGCTTTTTCCTGAGTCTCTTTCTCACTCCGGTCAACTCCCCAAGGCGCTATATGTCCAGCGCAAATTGCAAGGCCCTCTTTATCTCTTCCAATTTTTCGTTCTTCAGCAGGGCGATTCTTTCTACAAGCAGTTCTTTGCGGATGGTCATGAGGGTATCGAGATTCACCACGCATTTCCTGGGAAGGCCGTCTTCCGTGCCAAGTGGCACCTCCACTGGGATCCCTCGTATAGTCCTTGTGACCTCAGCCACCGTGACCGCATTTCTGACTGAATACGCCTCATCTCTTGAAAGAAGCACAACGGGACGCCTGCCTACCGGCGCCGGGAGGTCCGCCCACCAGACTTCGCCCCGTTTCAATTCCAGTCCTCCGGTGAGATCACTTCCAGCGAGGCTTTTTCCCGGGCCTTTATCTCGGGCAGATCTTCAGGATGTCTTCTGTATCCCTCTTCGTAGAGTCGTATCAGCCTTTCTTTTTCGGCCTTGTCCCTCAGGAGCCTGATAGCCTCTGTGACGACGCCGCTCCTCGTGATACCCTCTTTCTTTCTTATTGTTTCAAGTGTCTTGTAGTCATCGCTGCTGATACTTATTGCCAGTTTCACCGCCTTCGGCATCTTCCCAACCTCCGGTATGACCGTATTCTTACCATAGTATGACTAATGAGGCTTGAAAAGTCAATTGCGCTCCGAGTGTAGCGACAGTCCGGAAGCGAGGTCGAGGTGTGAAGGATGACCTTTTCCGAGACTTGCGGTATGACGTGATCCTGGAGAACTCATGACAGTTTTCTTTTATATTGACAAAAGCAATACCTTCGATTAAAAATTAAACATGGAGATAACCTGGTTTGAATGGGATGATGACAATATCGAACATATTGCAAGGCATAAAGTGTCTCCTGATGAGGTTGAGGACGTTGCATTTGACGACGAACCATTGATAAGGAAGGGTCGCAAGGGGATCCGGTATATGCTCGGTTATACGGCGGCGGGCAGGTATCTTTTTGTTGTGTATATATTAAGAGGCAGAGGGGTTGCCAGAGTAATAACCGTTATGGATATGGATGACAAGACAAGAAGATTATATAAGAGAAGGAGTAAATAATGAAAAAAATCCCGGAATTTAAAACAGAAGCGCAAGAGATA
>DATJWU010000227.1:0-5873 GCA_035501055.1 Thermodesulfovibrionales bacterium | reverse complement strand
ATTCTAACGTATTCTGAGGCAAATATGCACTAATGGACTTATTGGAAATAGTAATAGGCCTGCCGCCCCGGAGGTGCTACCACTGCCCCTCTCGCCGCATGGAGGGGAGGCCATCTCTCAGCATCTTTCACGGCGATGAGGGATGGTCAGGGCGTATCACCCCTTCCAGAGGAAAAGGCCTGTATCTTCATCGAATCCACGCGTGAAGGTCTTGCCTTCCAGGGAAACTATCTCGAATTCGAAGGCATAGACCTTCGACCCCGCGAAGAGGTGTCCGCCGACGGTCGAGAAGTCCCTTCTCGAAAAAACGACATGGAGATGGGGGAATACCTCATTATCCTTGAAGGATATGTTCCCTCTTAACGATACGATCTCCATGTTCTCATGAAAGATGATTTTTTCATAGGACTTCGTGTGCGCATTAAAATAGCCGATCTGCGCCTCGCTCACTGCGCCGAGCCCCGAAATCGTTCCTGCGGTGATATCATGCCGTTTCATGACCTCTGTGAGTCCGTCGATGATCTCTTTGCCCTTAACGAGACTTCCCTGATAGATACGTCCGGCCGTGAATTCCCTCAGGATCATGACACCTCCTCGATAAACCCTGCCTTACTTGCAGGATACCACAAAACCGGGGAGAACGGAATTTGATACAATGAACAAAGACCACCATGAAAACGGCCTTCCTCTATACCGACGAACTTGCAGGATTCGATTATGGAGAGACCCATCCGCTGAAGACGATCCGTCTGAAACTCACGTATGAACTCATCAGGGCTTACGGGCTTTTTTCGCTTCCGGGGAGCAGGCTCATCGAGCCGCACATGGCGACCGATGAGGACCTGCTCAAGTTCCACGAAAGGGGATATCTCGAGGTTTTGAAAAAGGCGAACCTCGGAGTCACGGTCTTCGGTGCGGAACAGTATGGCCTGGGGCAGGGTGACAATCCCGTGTTCAGGGGCCTCTACGACTGGTCGAGGCTCGTGACAGGGGCGACGCTGCAGGCGGTGTCTCTCGTTGAGACCGGAGAGGCCGATGTCGCCTTCAGCATATCCGGCGGGCTCCATCACGCCCGTTCCTCTTCTGCGTCGGGGTTCTGTTACGTGAACGATCCGGTTATCGCGATTCTCTCTCTCCTTGAGAAGGGGAAAAAGGTTTTCTACATCGACATCGACGCCCACCACGGAGACGGCGTTCAGGAGGCATTTTACTCGACGGACAGGGTGCTCACTCTGTCCATCCATGAAACCGGCAGCCGGCTTTTTCCGGGCACGGGTTTCGAGGGAGAAACCGGCTCGGGTCCTGGAGAAGGCTATTCGGTGAACATCCCGATGCCTCCCTATTCGGACGACGAGCTCTTTCTCTATGCCTTTGACGAGATCGTCCCTCCGCTCGTTGAGCTGTTTCGACCGGATGTCGTCGTCAGCCAGCTCGGCGTTGATTCCTTTCAGAGCGACCCCCTCGCTCATCTGAATTACACCACGAACGGCTTTTGTGAAGCGGTAAAGAAGATCAGAGCGCTCTCTCCAAAGTGGGTCGCCCTGGGCGGGGGCGGCTACGATGTCGCCAATGTCGCGAGGGCATGGACCCTCGCCTGGACGATCATGAACAATGTGGAGATACCCGATGAAATCCCCGAGGCGTTCCTCAAACGGTACCGCTCCCTGGGTTTCGAGAGCGGCAGGCTCCGTGACAGACCCTCGATTGAAAGAGGAACAGGAAAAGCGCTGATGAGGGAAGAAGTCGAAAGGGTCGTCGGAGTGGTGAAAAAAAGCGTTTTCCCTTTGCTTGGGGGTTGAGGCAAGGGCCTATCCCTGGTCCTTCACCAGCGCTTCCAGCTGGGCTTTTGCTTTGGGGTCAATATCGAGGAACCGGACCCCGTAAGGGTAAAGGTCCTTTTTCTTTTTTACCGCTCTCACGACCTCTCCCCTCAGAGAGATCTTGTGCTGCAGGACAAAAGAGCACTGTATTCTGTCACCGGGGGCGAGCTTCTCCTTCGTGGCGAGAAGGATGCCGGTCCTGCTAATATCCTCCGAGATCGAGCAGAAGGAATCATGCAGGCCTCTTCCTCTCACGTAGACTCTGTGAGGAATCCGCGGGTCCGTTCTCTCTCCCATCTTCCCTTCCATGATTGATTCCTGTTCTTCGGTTCTGTACAGACCCGCTTACGTTCGACATGTCAGTGAGCGCGCAGCGCGAGCCTCCCGGAGCATGGTAAAGGAGTATTAACCGAACCACCAGTCAACCGCTTCATGGAGTTTTCTCCTGCGGCGTTCGATCTCTTTTTTAGTGTCGGGCCAATCGGGAAGATACTCCCCTGTAAGAGACTCGAGCTTGTCCTCGATATCTTCCATGAGGTCGAAGAGGTCGAAGTACTCTGCCCTCCTCGCCTCTTCTGAAGCGGTCGTCGCCTCAACCTTGCAGATAATATCAAGGACTTTTGCCTTCATCTCGCTTAACTCTCTGTATACGGTGTCGCGATAGTGCATGATATCGATATCTTTTTCCGCCACTCTGATCGCCATGTCTGATCTCCTTTCCTTCGGCCGTCGCTCTCTTCCGGAAGACCGCCCCCTTCCCTCGAAAGGATTAGCCTTTCTCCCAATGACGTTCTGATCTATACTAACTCCGAATCATCGTCGTGGTGTACAATATGATAATTGTTTCATGAGGGAGAATCGACCATGAGCAAAGTAGCGGTCATCGATATAGACAATACCCTGTGGCAGTTCTGTGACGCTTTTTACGAGGAGTTGAAGAAGATAAACAAAATCTTTCCCCCACCGGACCGCTGGACATCCTTTGAAGTGTGGGAAGGTTATTGCTCGCAGGAGGATTTTCTCAACGCCATCAACGCGATCCACTTCAGACAGGACAGCGACACGTACCTGCCATATCCCGAGGCAAGAAGTTTCCTTTCGGCGCTCAGAGACAGAGGCTTTCACCTCATCATTGCGAGCCACCGGCTGCCGGAGGCGAGAAATCAAACAGAGCGATGGCTGGCCCGGCACAAGCTCCCTTATGACATGCTCCACCTCTCTTTTGATAAAACCGTGCTCTTCGGGCAGGCATGCGTCGTCGTCGACGATGCACCCCATACGCTCGAGAAAGCGGTGGAGAGCGGTGCGCTCGGTGCGGGTTTATCCTTTCCCTGGAACAGGGCATACGCGGGAAATGGTTTCAGGCTCTTTCAGAATCTGGATGAGGTCCTGACCTATATCATCTCCTCCGGTCCCGCGGGCTGATCAAGAGGGGCTGCCTCAGAAGGTGCCTGCCCCTTTTTCGTATCCCTCACATGAATGGGTACGTCTCAGGGTCTCTTTCGCGTAAGCCTCCCTGCCGGCTTCAATCGCCGTGGTGAGCAGCGACCTCTTTTCCCTTACGAAGTCCTTCCCTTTCTCGGCGGCGGAGGTCGCCTTCTCTTTGGCCCGGCGAGCGTAACACACTGCCCTTCCTTTCACGTCTTCAGCGAAGCCGTTGATTCGCTGACGCGTCTCTTTCCCTGATCTCGGGGCGGCCACCAGCGCAACGCCCGCACCTACCAATCCGCCCAAAAAAAGCCCTGCAAACGATCCTCTACGTGTTCCATGTGTCGCTGTCATGATACGCTCCTTTCCAGGGCTCTGCCTCACAGGACATCGCCCTCAAACAAGACCGACGCTCTTCCTTCGGCAGCCCGGCCATCATTCTTATCGAAAGACCCGCCTTTTCCTCCCCCTTCCTTCCAGAGGGTTTGGTCTTGCCGGGACTCCCTTTCCTCTAAGCTTATAGTATCATTGCAGGGTCTCTCCGCCTATTGAAAAATTCTTATCGATGCGATTAGATTCCCTAATCTTTGCCCTCCTTATGTCTTCAACACCGGCTCAGATCCTCCTTTTCTGAATGCCTTCACCTCTTTCTTCAGGTCATATATCATCCTGTAGAGGTCATCCGTCTCTGAACGGAGGACAAAAGGGCTGTCGCCGAGATAGGATTCCGTCACTTTAAGAGAGAGCACCCGGAGGTTCAGCGCTGCATTCAGGAGTTCGCCGTGGAGCTTCGCAAACTCCCCCGTGGCAAAGAGGCGGTGGTAGCTTTCTTCACTCACCTCCAGCCAGAGGCTGAAGAAATCATCAAAACTCTTTAGTTTCTCACCGTGTTCGTTTCTTCTCCCGACGGCCTCGATGACCCTGTCCATCGCCTTAAGCCCCGTCGCATAGATCAGGCGCTGATACTGGGTCACCCGGGACATATAGGCAGAGAGGCGATCGCAGAGCGCAAGCAGAAGCGCAGCCCTTTCCCTGTCCTTCTCTGCGGTGGACGCTGAGAAAGGGGCGCTGAAGGCTCCGTCAAAGGTCCTGAACATATCATTCATCGCGTCGACGATGGATTCAAATCGGCTGCCGAACAGTGCCGCTGATGTCCGCCTTTCCCTCTCTCTCGCTTCAGGCCACCCCCGGCGGCCGTCGGTGAACCCCAACGCCTTCAAAAGCCTGCCGGCCATGACAGAGACCTCTGTCGCACTTCCCAGGCCTGATGCAAAAAGCCAGTCCATGATTTCCTTGTACTTACGGGGATCGATCAAACCCTCATGAGAACCCACGTCAGGCCCCCCTTCTCTCATCGCTTTGAAAAGGGGCAGTGTCGCTTCATAGAGCTGCGCGTAAGCATGAGAACTGCTGAAGAGCCTTAAGGCCGTGTTCCTCACCACCTCGGGGCTTCCCTTTCTGATGAACGAACCCACCATCGCATCCCAAGTCTCGTACGTCGCGGGAAAGTCAGTCTTCGGGAAATCTTCCGAAGACTCCCCGCCTTCCTCCTGATCGAGCGAAGACCGTTGCGTCTGTGACGCGGTTTCAGGCAGGACCCCCATTGTCTTTAACCATGAGTCATAGACATTGACGTAAGAACCCATCAGTTTCATCCATGCACTGTTGAGGTCTGAAAGCCCCGGCACCTGAACGCCCCCTGGTGCGTTCAGGGTTTCTCCCGGACGTGGAAACCCCTGCGTTGCCAAAAGCCGCCCGAGCTGTCGCGAGGTCTCCTCCCAGGTATTGATCGCCTTCTCCTGGGACTCCAGCCACGAATCGAAAAACTCCGCCGTCTTTTCCACGTAACACCTCCCTCTCCTGCGCTCCCTTGAAAATGAGGATGTCGGTTACACGAGAACCCTCTCTGCCTAATGCTGCATGAGATATGCCGTTGTGGGAGGCAGGCATGCTGAAAAACCCTTTTATAGCGACACCGACAGCGATGTCCGACATCTCGAAGCGGGTTTCGCTGAAAGGCACTAGCGGTGCATTCAAGCTCTGGGTGTGACTTCAGTGTCAAATCGCATTATAAAAGGTTTTGAAGTGTGCCTGCCTCCCTTCTTATACAACGATAAGGGCTACAAAAACAGTATACCGCGGTTGCGGTCCGCCGGTAAGAGGAGGTAATCCCTTTCCCGCCTCCTTTCCGGAGGGGCGATCATATATAATAGGAACCGGCTTGAAAATTACTCCAGGGACGGGAGGCGCGGGTATGGTACCTGAAGATCTGGCAGGACTGAGAAGGCTTTATACAGGATTCATGGGAGCAAGGGTCGTGATTACGGCGAACAGCCTTGGAGTGTTCGACCTCCTCAGGAGGCCGTCTTCCGCGGGAGTGGTCGCGAAGGCACTGAAGGCCGACCTCCGTGCGACGGAGATACTGCTTGATGCACTTGCCGGCATCGGACTGCTCAGGAAGGGCACTGACGGGACGTATCGGAATACCCCGACGGGCAACCGTTATCTGGTGAAGGGGGGCCGTCTTTATCAGGGCGATATCATAAGCCACGCCGCGACGATGTGGGAGAACTTTTCGATGCTCGATCAGGTCGTGAGAACAGGCCGCCCTGCGGGACGCAGCCG
>DATJWU010000226.1:0-5762 GCA_035501055.1 Thermodesulfovibrionales bacterium | reverse complement strand
CAAGATAGGATTCGGCGAGCAGAAAGAGCTCCCGGACGTTTTCGGCGAACTCCTTATGCTGGAAGGAAAAAGCGTACGCGCGCCTGAGGGCCTCGGTCTTGTCGTCCTTCTTGTCGAGCACGTCGAAATGTCTGGCCCAGCGCTTGCCTTTAAGGACATTGTCCTTCGTGAAACGGAACAGCCGCTCCGAGACCTCGCCCTTGTTGAGCTTGCCGCTTATGATGATAATATTGAGCGTGGGGTAGTTTTCAAAAATCTCCGGGAGGATATCGATGCCTTCGTTCATCCTGTCGAACTCGATGTCCAGGGTCATCAGATCGAATATCCTCGTCGTCAGGATCTGGAGGGCCTGGCGGGTGCTGACCGCCTCGGAGAACCTGAGGTCCTTCTCCTCACCCTTGAGCGCCCGTTCGATCTCGAGTTTGAGCAGCTCCCTGTCCTCGTAGTCGTCGTCCGCGATGAGTACCCTAAACATTGAGGGCCTCCTCCACAAAGGGCAGATTGATGATTATCTCAGTTCCCCTCCCCGGCGCGGTATATTCCTTGCCCACCCGTATCTTGCCCGCATGGAGCCCGATGACGTATTTGACGAAATATAACCCCTGACCCCATCCCTCCCGGGTGCCGGTGCCCTTGTAGAAACACCTGTCGGCCTCTTCTTCGTCCATGCCCACGCCTTCATCGCGGAATGACAGAGAGACATAGCGGCGCCTGCCGTCGATATCGAGGGTATGGGAGAGGGAGATGCGCGCCCGAGTCTGTGCGGGTTTCTTGTACTTTACGGCGTTGTCGATAAGGTTTTCGAAGACCGTCTTCAGAAGGGTCTGAGAGGCAAAGATGGCAGGGGGCGATGTCGTATCTTCAAAGGAGAAATCGGCGCAGTCGCTGTATTGCCTGATAAGGTCAGAGAGAACCTGCCTGAGGTCGACCTTCGCGAAGTCTATCAGTCCCGCCTCCCTCTCGTCGGATATCTTCTTGAAGATGTCTATATCCGCAAAAAGCTTGCCGAGGTTCTCGTCAATCCGCATTTTCGTATCCTCGGGAAGGCCGTGGACGAGATCGATACGGCGCTTTATCCTCCCGAGGTTATTCTTGAATTCGTGCCCTATGGTGGCCGAGATGTACCGGATAAATTCGTTTCGCCGTGCGATTTCCTGGTTCTTCATGACGAGCAGCCTGTTTTCCCGCGCCCTCCGCTGCTTCTGCTGGTAGACAAGCGTCAGATAGATGCAGAAGGCGGTGAAGGAAACGAGCATCACCGCAAAGGCGTAGTCCGCGACTCTGTTGGAACCGTCCAGTTGACCCTGCATGTATGAAAGGCGTTGATCGACGGTGGCATCGAAGGGAAGGGAAACGGGAGCCCTCCATGGCATCAGGAGCGGCATGAACCTGTCGAAAGGTTTGACAAAGCGGTCGAGCAAGACCATGGCCAGAAGGAGCCAGATAAAGAGCATCACGGAAACCATGAGGAGATAACGGACGGCCTTGAAGACGTTCTTGAGGAGCACAGTCACTTTTTATTCTAACCCATTCAAATGACAAATTTCACCACGCGGCTGGGGCCGACCGGCCAACCCTCCTTCAGATCCGGTAAGGCCTGCAATTGGCAGCCCTGTCCAACTCGCAGAACTCTCCGCAATCCTCCGATTTCGGGTGAGGCAGCTTGTGAAAGCACCTGGTGCCCGTGCAGACGACCGATTCCTCGCAGACGACCTCAGTTCCCTTCAGTGCCTTTTCGATCCAGACTTCTCCTGTGGTGCGTATCTCGGTCTTTTCCTTGACGATGGTCCAGTAGGGGCGCGAAGGTTCGGGGTAATCGACATAGTCGGGTTCACTGACCACAATAGTCTCGCCATCGGGTTTCTTCAGCATCACGAGAATTTCTTTCGGACTTTCCATGGACATCCTCCTCTCTTGTCTTTATTTATTATACCCCTCCCTCACGCTGTCTTCCAACGTTCCGGAATTCTTGAGGAGCGGACGACCGACGGGGTAGAATAAAGGGAGATGAAAAAAGAAATCGGAGCCCCGGATGTTTCTTTTCAGGATGACGGCCCCTGCGCCTATTTTGACGACGCCAGAAAAGCCAGCCTCGAGTATTGTGTCGCCGACAGGGAGTGTACGGACAACTTCCATGTATTTCTCGCGCAGGGGTACCGGCGGCTGGGAAGCATCTTCTACCGGAATATCTGCGATGGATGCGTTGCATGCCGGCCCCTCAGAATCATAGCCGGAAATTTTGTACCGAGCAGGAGTCAGAGGCGGACCTTGCGGGCAAATGAGGACTTGCGGATCGGAATCCTTTCTTCGCCCTCCGTGACTCCTGAAAAGGTCCAACTCTATACAAAGTATCTCCGCGCGAAGCACGGTGAAAAGAAGACCGGAGAGGTTCGCGCCATTGAGACGCTCATGACACTCCATTGCGGGTATGCGCACGCCATCGAGATGGACTACACTCTCGACGGACGATTGATCGGGGTGGGGATCGTCGACACAGGCAGAGACTCCCTTTCATCGAACTACTTTTACTATGATACCGACTTCCTCGAGAGGAGGCTCGGCGTATTCAGCATCCTCAGTGAGATATCGCTTGCGCGCTCCCTGAAGAAAAGGTATTATTACCTCGGCTTTTACATTGAAGAAACACAGAAGATGTCTTACAAGAAACACTTCCGCCCGAACCAGATTCTTGAAGAGGGGGACTGGAAAGACTTCCTGAGGTAGACAGAGGTTCGTGGCCCCGCATGAGCACCAGGATTCCGAAATGGCCGCTGAGCTGAGGTCTTTCGGGGATCTGCGGAAGGCGGTGTTCCTCGGAAGGCCGAACCGGTTCGTCGTCGAATGTCTGAGTGAGGGCAGGCAGGAGAGGGCTTATCTTCCGAATCCCGGGAGGCTCCAGGAACTCCTGCTTCCGGGCGCGACACTCTATCTGGCAAGAAATCCTTCCTCTCACGAAATGAAGACGCGGTGCACCGTTGTTGCGGTCGAAAGAGACGGGGTCCCCGTGATGCTCCACACCCATCACACAAACACGGTGGCGCGATGGCTGATTGAGAGGTCGAAAATACCGGGCATTGAAGGCTATCATGTCTCGGGGGCCGAAGTCCCTTTCGGGAGAAGCAGATTCGACTTTCTCCTCCGAAAGGGGAGCAGAGAATTCATACTCGAAGTAAAGTCCTGCACCCTCTTCGGAAGGACGATCGCGATGTTTCCCGACGCGATCACAGACCGCGGGAGGCGCCATATCCGTGAACTCGCGGAGCTTTCGCGCGGCGGAAAGAAGTGCGGCGTCCTCTTCGTGGTGCACTGGCCCAAAGCGCGATACTTTATGCCCGAGCACCACACCGACCTCGCGTTCTCCCGGACTTTGCTCGACGTCAGGAATGAGATTATGGTAAGAGCGGTTGCGGTGGGATGGAAAGGAGACCTGACGCTTTCCGGCATGGTGAGGGAGCTCTTGATCCCCTGGGATGTCATCGAAAGGGAGGCACGCGACCGTGGAAGCTATATCCTTATTCTCCACCTGTCAGGGGGCCGGAAGATCGCCGTCGGCGGGCTCGGAGAAAGAACGTTCCCGAAGGGCTATTATCTCTACGTCGGATCGGCGATGAAAAACCTCACCCGGAGGATCGCACGGCACAAGAGGCTCAGAAAAAACCTCTTCTGGCATATCGACTATCTGAGGGAAGAGGCCTCTTTTGTGGCGGTGCTTCCGGTGAGATCGAGCGAGCGGTTAGAGTGCGCAATCGCGGATGCGCTGGGTAACATTTCCGACTGGACGATGGCAGGCTTCGGCTCGTCAGATTGCGACTGCGAAAGCCATCTTTTCGCGATGGAGAAAAACCCACTCTTGCGCCCGGAGTTTATCAAACTCCTCCAACATTTCAGGATCGACCGCCTCGAAGAAACATTTCGCAGCGGGCTCGGGGAAACGCACTGACTTGGAAAATGTCGCGGTAGTAGGAGCAAGCCCTCACCCATATCGCTACTCGAACAGGGCGATGAAAATGCTCGAGAAGTACGGCCATAATCCGATTCCGGTGGCCCCCGAGAGGGATGAAATCCTCGATAGGAGGGCCTATCCGGCACTCGCCGCAGTGCCTGACCGGATTGATACGGTCACCATGTATATCAGGCCTTCGCTCCAGAGAGCCGCCCTTGACGATGCCCTCCTGATTAAGCCCCGCCGCGTTATTTTTAATCCAGGCACCGAAAATCCGGATGAATACGAGCGGTTAAGGAAGGCAGGTATTGAGGTGGTTGAGGCCTGCACCCTGGTCATGCTCAGCACAAGGCAATTCTAAACAACGGTAAATCGTGAATGGTGAGTCGTGAGACGTATGAAGCGTAAGATCAGTAATCAGCGTTAAACAAATGCCAGACAAATCAATTAGCCGCAGAGGGCACAGAGGTCGCTAAGAAAAGAAGGAAAGTTATTAGCCGCAAGATTACCTCACGATTTTTTTGGAAAAAACAAGAAATTCCTCTGAATCAAGAATGGAAGTTCCTGTTGAATCCTGAGTAATCTCGAAGTAATCGTGAAGCAAAAGGATTCTTCTCTGCGGCCCCGGCGTTCTCTGCGGTGAATGTCTTTTATGGTATCTCTTTGTTCTCTGTAAACTCGGTGATCTCGGTGGCAGAAACAGACCTGCTTTTCGCAGACCTGCAATAACGATCAACGAGGTTTTCTCAGGGATGCAAAGGCACGGTATAGTAGAATCCTTTTATATCAAGATGTTTCTCTTTGGCATGGAAGCTGCATTTATGGAGACAAGATTACATGAAGGAGGAAAAGACAATGAAGACAAGAGAGACAGCAAAACAGGTAGCGTACATCGGCGCAGGTGCAGGACTCGTGGCGTTCGCGGTGGTGGGGTTGCTGCCCGGTTCGTTCCTTGGAGGCGTGATAGGGTTGAATATCGCAGGGGCGCTCTTCGGTCTGCCGTTGACCTCCGCCCTGGTGCCGAGGCTGATCGTGGGCCTCTCGATGCTCCTTGGGGTATTTGTATCGGCCCTGATGTTCGTATCGGCTTCGAGCATCGCCGGCTGGCTCATCGGTCTTGCGATCGACTCTTTGAAGGTCGGCAGGGCGGTACCGGCAGAGGCAAAACACTAAGAGAAGACGGATTATAGATATCAAACCCCTGAGCGGGAACCAATGAATAAGGAGGAGAAGAAGATGAAAGGGAAACATGAGACAGTACGGATGTGGACAAAGGGCGGGGCGGTCATAGGGGCGATAGGGTTTCTGGCCTTCGGGATCATCCCGGGATTTTACTTCGGGAGTTACGGGGCGCTGATGATGATGAGCCATCTCTTCGGCGGGGCTCTTCAGGCGACGGTGCTTCTGAGGGTGGCGACGGCTGCAGGGATAATCATGGGAGTAACCTGCGTGGGGTTCATGAGCATCGTCGTGGGCTCGATCCTTGGGACTGCGGTGGGCTATGCGGCAGTGGCGGTCACGCGCCCCCTGAGAGAGGCGGGGCCTGCTGCTGAGGCAGAAACGGTATCCGGAAAAACGTCATAGAGCACGGGAGAAAGAAAAAAGGAGGGAGGCCGGAAGGTTTCCCTCCTTTTTTGTCTCCCCCCCAAGAGACACAGAGACGTTTGAAAAAACAGCCGGGTGATGATTATAATAAAGTGATTGTGATGAATACGTACTCTCTTAAATACACTTTTCAGAGGTTGAATATGCGTAACATCAGTCTTTCCGGGCGCCTGCAGCGCTGGATGTGGGTTTTCCCTGCCTTATCGCTCCTCAC
>DATJWU010000225.1:0-2628 GCA_035501055.1 Thermodesulfovibrionales bacterium | reverse complement strand
CCCCTCCCTGAAATTATGGTAAAATAAGCACATTCTTGATCCAGGAGGAGCATATGAAGATAATAGAGGGCGAACTTCAGGCAAAAGGATTACGGTTCGGCATCGTCGTGAGCAGGTTCAACGACTTTATTACCAACCGGCTGCTGGACGGGGCCATGGACGCACTCCTGAGGCACGGCGCCGACGCCAAGGAGGTGACGGTCGTGAAGGTGCCGGGGGCCTTCGAAATTCCGGTGGTCGCGAAGAAAATGGCCTCGCAAGGCGTCTATCATGCCATCCTCTGTCTCGGCACGGTCATCCGGGGCGCGACCCCTCACTTCGACTATGTGGCGGCTGAGGTCTCGAAGGGCATTGCGTCTGCATCGATCGAAACCGGAGTTCCGATTTCCTTCGGGGTGATCACGTCCGACACGATCGAACAGGCGATCGAGAGGGCGGGTACGAAGAGCGGCAACAAGGGCTGGGACGCTGCGATCACCGCAATCGAAATGGCGCAGGTCATGAAGAAACTCGCATGAAGCGGAGGAGGGCGAGGGAATACGCCCTGCAGTTTCTTTTTCAATATGAGTTCACCGGGAAAAGGCCTGACAAGGCAGACTTCGAGGAGTTCCTGTCCGACCGCGACGGGGACGAAGAGATCCGGAAATTCACCGAGGATATCGTATACGGTACCATCGACCATCTCTCCGAAATAGATGAGGCGATCCGGAAGGCCGCCGAGCACTGGGTCATCGAGAGGATGGCAGCGGTCGACAGGAATGTGCTCAGGAGCGCAACCTACGAACTCCTTTTCCGGAAGGACATCCCTTCCACCGTGAGCATAAACGAGGCGATCGAGATCGCAAAGAGATTTTCATCCACGGAAGCGGCGTCCTTTATCAACGGGATACTCGACAGGATCGGAAAGGGAATAAAGGGGAAAAGGGCGCGGTAATGCGTGTTGCTGCCTTTTCAGACGTGCATGGAAACATCGAGGCCCTCGACGCAGTCTTCCATGACATAGAGGAGCGCGGCATCGATGAGATTTACTGCCTCGGCGACTCTGTGGGGTATGGCCCAAACCCCAATGAATGCCTTGGAGTCCTCAGCGACCGTTCCGGTATACTCCTCGCCGGGAATCACGACCAGGCGGCGATCGGCCTTCTGGATATCGAGTATTTCAATGAAGAGGCGCGGACGGCCCTGCTCTGGACGAGGGCGGCACTGAACGCGTGGAGCAGAAAAATACTCGGGAGCCTGCCGGTTGAGAAGGCGATCCCGGAGAGAAACCTCCTGCTGGTGCATTCTACGCCGAGAGAGCCCGAAACATGGCATTATATGATGACCCTCTGGGATGCCGAGATCAACTTTCACTACTTTGACCAGAGGATATGCATTCTCGGCCACAGTCACCAGCCTTTTGTGATAGAGAGGCTGCCCTCAGGGGAAATGGCGAGTTACCGGGACAGGGCTACCCTTGGGAAGAGCGAACGATATATAATAAACGCCGGGAGCGTCGGACAGCCAAGGGACAGGGATCCCCGGGCGTGCTATGTCGTCATCGAAGATGAGAAGGTCGAATTCGTGAGGGTGCAATACGACATCGAAAAGACCCAGAAAAAGATGCGCGAGGCCGGTCTTCCCCTGTTTCTTATCGAGAGACTCGCAAAGGGAATATGAAGCTGGGAAGCTGACAAGCTATGAAGCTTTACTGAAGGAGAAATTATGATAGCCCGATACACGCGGCCAGTGATGGGCGCTATTTGGACACCGGAAAACAGGTATATGAAGTGGCTTGAAGTCGAGATCGCCGCATGCGAGGCATGGTCCGAGATCGGGGAGATCCCGAAAGCGGCGGTGCGCGGGATCAGGAATAACGCCGGCTTTGACGTCGACAGGATCGATGAAATAGAGAAGACGGTGAAGCATGACGTGATCGCCTTCCTCACCTCGGTGGCCGAGCATGTCGGACCCGAGGCTCGGTTCATCCACAAGGGTCTTACCTCGTCCGATATTGTCGACACCGCGCTGTCCCTTCTCATGAAAGAGTCGGCGGATATCATCAGCGCCGATATGAAGCAGCTGATGACGGTCCTCGAAGACCTCGCCTTCAGATATAAGAATACGCCCTGCATGGGGCGCAGTCACGGCGTCCATGCCGAGCCGATGGTCTTCGGTCTTAAGCCGGCCCTCTGGTATGAGGACATGAAGAGAAACCTTGCGAGGATGAAAAGGGCGAAGGAAGTGATCAGCATCGGGAAGCTGTCAGGCGCGGTGGGGACCTTTTCGAACATCCCCCCCGTTATCGAAGAAAAAGTCTGCACGCGGCTCGGGCTCAGGCCGGAGCCTGTGGCGACGCAGGTGGTCCAGAGGGACCGGCATGCCGAGTTTCTGACCGCCCTTTCCCTGATCGCTTCTTCAGTCGAGAAGATAGCCGTCGAGATACGGCATCTCCAGAGAACGGAGGTGCTTGAGGCGGAGGAACCCTTTGAGGCCGGACAGAAAGGGTCGTCCGCGATGCCTCACAAGAGGAACCCCGTGGGCAGTGAAAACCTTTCCGGTCTTGCAAGGGTGGTGCGGGCGAATGCGATAGCCGCGCTCGAAGATGTCGCACTCTGGCATGAGAGGGACATCTCGCATTCATCGGTG
>DATJWU010000224.1:0-3315 GCA_035501055.1 Thermodesulfovibrionales bacterium | reverse complement strand
CAAGAAAGCGAAACGGTCGCGGAGTCCAGGAAGGAAGGTTGCGCCGCAGGCCCGAGGTCATTCGGATGCGAGATTCTCCCCGCATTCTGCATGGCTCTTTTGCGAATGCTGCCGACGAGTCCGCACTTTCAAAAAAAATGCAACTGATGAGACGTCCCCGTTGCTGATCAGAATCGTACTTGCATATTAGGAACTCAAAGTGAACCCTTCGATACTATCCTCGACTGAACCTTCATGCCGTTTTCAAGGATCTTATGCACAGGACAGAGCCTGGATATCTCAAAGAGTTTATCCCGCTCCTCTCTTTCCAAGTCTCCTTCAAGGGCTATATCGAGATCGATCCGGTCCTCATATTTTTCTATCCCCTCACAATTGTCACAGTCTTCCTTGAATGTTCGCTTGAACTGCAGGTTTAGTTCAACTTCATGAAGGCCGATTTTATGTTTCCTGGCGTAGGCATATAGAACAGCGCTCGTGCACAAACCAAGGCTCACGAGTAGCATTCCGTAAGGTGTCACATCCTGCAGCTGCCCGGCAGGCTGATATCTTCGGGTTTCGGAATTATAGATAAGAATTTCTGTTTCGAACGTACTGTTCTGTCTTATGAATACCTTTTCAGCCATGGTCTGCAATCAACTCAACAAGCTGTGGTGCTCATAAGTTATCACATCAAGATGAGTTGTCAAGGCCGCTGTCACTGGATATGGCTGACATCACATCCGTGGGTGATAGAAGGGTCTTTCTTGGTGCAGACCGTGGGTCACTCATCACCTGCCACCCATGTTTCCGCTTATAAGCTGCGGAATGACCCAAACGCATTGAAGTGTCGGTTACTGCGAGCAAGCGGGAAATGACAAAATAACCGATTAAGACAAGACCTTGCGGGCTCTTCTCTTCACTGCTCTTCACCTGAGTAATTCGTCTTTTTTTCGCGCCGTATTTGATTTTTCGGGCCTTTTCAGGTTATTATTTCCCTATGGAGATAAAGAAAATCCTCGAAGAATCAAGCCATTACGTAATGAATACCTACACCCGTTCCCCTCTCGTCCTGAGGAAGGGGCGCGGGGCAAAGGTGTGGAGCGCTGACGGGAAGGAGTATCTCGACTTTGTCGGGGGCATTGCGGTGAACGTCCTGGGTCATTGCCATCCCAAGGTCGTCGTCGCGATCCAGAAGCAGGCCCAGAGACTCATCCATGTCTCGAACCTCTACTACAACGAGCCGCAGATCAGGCTTGCGAAGCTGCTCGTGGAGCACTCCTTCGGGGACAAGGTTTTCTTCTGCAACTCCGGCGCCGAGGCGAACGAAGCGGCGATAAAGCTCGCACGGAAATATGCGAAAGAGAATCTGCCGGGAAAACGTTTTGAGATCATCACCACCCTGAACTCCTTCCACGGAAGGACGCTTGCGACCCTCACCGCAACAGGGCAGCTGAAATTCCAGAAGGGGTTCGAGCCCCTGGTTCCCGGGTTTAAGTATGTCGAGTTCAACAATATCGACGCGCTGAGGAAGGCGATCACCGCCGAGACCTGCGCGATCATGCTCGAGCCGGTGCAGGGCGAAGGCGGCGTGAAACTGCCGGGACCCGATTACCTGCAGGACGTGCGCGAGCTCTGCGATAAGCATAAGCTCCTGTTCATGCTCGATGAGGTCCAGACCGGTATAGGCAGAACAGGAAGACTCTTTGCCTATGAGCAGTACGGGGTTTCTCCCGATATCATGACCCTTGCGAAAGGGCTCGGGGGCGGCGTGCCGATCGGTGCGATGCTCGCCACGGACAGGGTCGCGCAGGCATTCCAGCCGGGCAACCACGGTTCGACCTTCGGCGGAAACCCCCTCGTCTGCGCCGCCGCCGTTGCCACGATTGAGACGCTCCTCGAAGACGGCATCATTCTCGATCAATGCAGGAGAATGGGGGCCTACCTCCTCAGCGGACTTCATGGCCTGAAAAGGGAACATGGTCATCTCATTTCGGACATCAGGGGAATAGGGCTTTTGGTCGGCATGGAGCTCACGCAGGAATGCTCGCGCATCGTAAGCGCATGCATGGAGCGGGGTGTGATCATCAATTGCGCTTCAGGGAATGTCCTGAGGTTCATGCCGCCGCTGATCATACAGGAAAAGGAGATCGACCACATGCTCGACATGCTCGACGAGGTTCTCGGGGGGCTTTTATGAAGAGAGACTTTCTTACCCTCTGGGATTTTTCTTCCGGAGAGATTGAGACCGTGCTGCAGCGTGCCCTGAAGCTGAAGGCGGGAGAAGACCGCAGCGCCTGTCCTCTCATCGGCAGGAGTATCGGGCTCCTCTTTGAAAAGCCCTCGACGCGGACGAGGGTCTCTTTCGAGGCCGGTATCTATCAGCTCGGCGCGCAGCCAATCTATCTGCCCGCAGGAGAACTCCAGATGGGGAGGGGCGAGACGGTGGCGGACACTGCCAGGACTCTTTCGAGATACCTGAGCGGCATTGTCATCAGGACCCATGCCCATGCGAGGCTTGAAGAATTTGCCTCGAATGCGACGATGCCGGTCATCAACGGTCTCTCCGATCTCCACCATCCCTGTCAGATCCTCGCAGACCTCATGACGATCCTGGAGAAGAAGGAGAGGCTGAAAGGGGTGCGCGTGACTTTCATCGGCGACGGCAACAATGTCGCAAACTCCCTGCTGGAGGCTGCGGTGCGGATGGAACTGGATCTGGTCCTCGCGTGCCCTGAAGGGTACGAGCCCCACCCCGACATCCTCGACAGGGTGAGGGAAAGCGCAAAGGGCAAAATCCTGATCCTCAATGATCCGAAGGAAGCCGCGGGAAGGGCCGACGTGATCTATACCGATGTCTGGGTGAGCATGGGCCAGGAAAATGAAGCGGAGGAGAGGAAGAAGAGATTCAGGCCCTATCAGATCAACGAGGCCCTGCTCTCCTGCGCGAAGAAAGACGTGACCGTACTGCACTGCCTGCCCGCCCACAGGGGCGAGGAAATCACCGATGAAGTCATCGATGGCCCCCACAGCGCGGTCTTTGACCAGGCGGAGAACAGGCTCCATGCGCAAAAGGCGCTCCTGGAGTTTTTGCTGAAATAAAGGACATCTTTACCGCAGAGGACGCAGGGACTAACAAACGCATAAGAACGGGAGAACCTTGCCACAGAGAACACAGAGCTCACAGAGAGAAATTGCTGCCACGGTAAGCAAATACCTCAAATGCCGTTCCCGCAATCCCATTCCGAATGCTTTCGGGATCTGGAGGTCGGGTATCCTTATGCGGACAAAGAGAGATTCCGGATCCCCAAACATCGGGGACAGGCAAGCCGGAATGAC
>DATJWU010000223.1:0-7758 GCA_035501055.1 Thermodesulfovibrionales bacterium | reverse complement strand
CAATCGGGATCGGTAAATACAATCACCCTTTTCTCTGCCCTGCTGCTTCCTAATATGAGTGCGTCCTTGAGCGGGATGCCTGAGAGATCGATACGTCTGTCCCTGTTGAGCTCATCGATCCTCTCCTTCGTCTTGTTGAGGGCCGCATTGACTTCAACGAGATCGCCCTTCACCATGAACTTCTTCGAGAAGTCGACATAGAGGACGTCGCGCTTTCCCTTGAGGTCGATCGCGACCTCCCACAGGCCCTTCACAGGACTCATTTGGGTCTTCACTATTTTTGCATCGGTGGCCTTGATCTTCTTGAGAATAACGTTGATTTCCGCATCGGTTATGGTGTGGCACTTCTGGCAGCCCTCTTCGCAGCCGCTGAAGGCATAGCCCTCCATAGGGCTAAGCACAAGCCGCCCGGCCAGGAATACCGCCAGGAAGGCGGCCTGGAGCAATTGCTGTCTTCGGTCTGTCGAAATCATGGTGAGTAAGTATAGCACAGAGGGGCGGGGTCCCTGCCTCATCTCTTCACCCTGAGAACGCCTTCGGTCTGCGCAATCTTCTGGATGAGACCGTTGAGCTGCGGTCTGTCCTTGACCTCGAGATTGAACACAATATGGGCCTTCTTGTCCTGGGTGGTGGTCGCCTCCAGATGGCTGATATTCACGTTCACGGTAGATATGAGGGCGCTCAGCTCCGCGATCATTCCCGGTCTGTCCACGGTCTCGACAAGGACCCTCGCCGTCGTCGTCGTCTCTGCTGCAGACTTCCATTCCACATCGACGAGCCGCTCATCGTCGACGGCGAGTCTCTCGAGGTTGGGGCAGTCCCTCCGGTGGATCGTCACTCCCTTGCCCCTCGTTACAAAACCGACAAGGCTATCCCCCGGAACCGGGAGGCAGCACTTCGCCGTGTGGTAAAGGATGTGATCGATGCCCCTGATGCTGATGCCCTTCTGGTCTTTGCGGACCCTGGCTTTCTGAACCTCCTCGGAAGGAGTGCCCACGTAATCCTGAGGCCTCTTCTCAAGCGGCTTTTCGGGCAGAAACCTGTTGACGACCTGGTGGGGCGTCATCTTGCCATAGCCTACGGATACGAGGAGGTCTTCGTAAGTCTGCATGCCGAAGGCCTTCGCCACCGCAAGGGTCTCTTCCGCCTTGAGCGCCGAGGGTTTCACGTGATGCCGCTTGAGTTCGACCTCAAGCAGTTTTGCACCGAGTTCGATGCTCTGTTTCCTCTCTTCAGCCTTGATCCACTGCTTGATCCTTCCCTTTGCCCGCTGGGTCACGACGAACTTCAGCCAGTCCCTGCTCGGCCCGTGCGTGGGAGAGGTGATCACCTCAACCGTATCACCGTTTCGCAGCTGGTACCGGAGCGGTACGATCCTGCCGCTGACCTTCGCGCCGATGCAGCGGTTTCCCACCTGGGTGTGGATGCTGTAGGCGAAATCGACCGGGGTGGACCCCACCGGCAGTTCCTTGATCTCACCCTTCGGGGTGAAGACATAGACTACCTCGGGCACGACCTCTCCCTTTACCGCCTCGAGAAACTCCCTCGCGTCACGGAGTTCCTTCTGTGAATGGATGAGCTCCCGGAGCCACGATATGTACTTGCTGTCCTTTTCCTTGACGCCGTCTTTTTCCTTATACCTCCAGTGTGAAGCGATGCCCTCTTCTGCAATCCTGTTCATTTCTTCGGTGCGGATCTGGAATTCAACCCGTTCCCCTTTCGGCCCGATCACAGTGGTGTGGAGAGATTGATACATGTTCGACTTCGGCATGGCGATGTAGTCCTTGAAACGACCGGGAATGGGGGTCCAGAGCGAATGGATCAGTCCCATGATGGTGTAACAGTTCGCATTCGTGTCGGTGATGATCCTCAGGCCGAGCACATCATGGACCTCCTCGAAAGTGATCCTCTGCTTCTGCATTTTCTGGTAGATTCCGTAGTAATGCTTCACCCTTCCCGATACCCTGTCCTGCAGACCTTCTTCCCTGAGCTTTTCTTCGATCGTCCGCTTCACCTCGGCAAGGTACCCCTTCTGCTCCTCTTCCCGCCTTGCGACTTTGTGCACAAGTTCGTTATACAGCTCGGGCATGAGAAATCTGAAACTCAGGTCTTCGAACTCAATCCTCAACCATCCTATTCCGAGCCGGTTCGCCAGGGGGGCATATATTTCGAGGGTCTCGGCCGCAATCCGCTGCCGCTTGTTTTCGGGCAGGAACTGCAGGGTCCTCATATTATGAAGCCGATCGGCAAACTTGATGAAGATAACCCGTATGTCCTCGGACATGGCGAGGAGCATCTTCCTGAAGTTCTCGGCCTGGGCCTCTTCCTTGGTCCTGAACTCGATCCTGCTGAGTTTTGTAAGGGAATCTACCAGAAAGGCTATCTCGCTTCCGAACATCTCCCTGATGTCCTTGACGGCGGTGCCGGTGTCCTCGACCGTATCATGAAGCAGGCCCGAAGCGATGGCAGGGATATCCATCTTCATGTCGGCAAGGATATGCGCCACAGAGAGGGGATGGCCGATATACGGCGTCCCTTCAATCCTCGTCTGAGTGCAATGGGCCTCGCGGGAAAAGATGTAGGCCTTTTTCAGGAGTTCCAGATCCCCTGACGGATTGTACGAAAGCGCCTTTTCTATCAAAGAGTGGATGGTGATAAGTTCACTGCGCATACCCCTATTATACAGTTTTGTCCCTGTGGGTAAAAAGAGTTCGCCATGCTGCCCGATTGTTCTTTGACAGCCTTTTCATCCGTCGTCTATACTGAAAGAAGGCCGCCTCAGAGGGGCGCCGTGAAGGAGGGAGCAATGTGTGAGATAAATGCCTTTGTCCTGAAGGACGGCAAGGAAGAGCTCTATCTCGAAAACGTCAATATCGCGAAATCCGCGGAAGGGAAGGTATTTCTGAAAAACCTCTTTGGCGAACAAAAGGAATTCGAGGGCTCGATCAAGGAAGTCTCGCTGGCGAAAAACAGGCTTATCCTCGTGACAAAAGAATAGAGAAGTGAACGGTGAATCTGTCGGCTATAGGCAATAGGCGATTGGCTATAGGCGAAATCGTCTCTTGCCAATTGCCTATCGCCACTTGCCTCTCGCCCGCAAATTCTTGTCCGTGATCTCTGTGGCCTACCGGATTATTCTTCATGGATGAATGGCGATTTATCGAGAGCGGTCCCTGCCCCGCCGCCATGAACATGGCGATCGATGAAGCGCTTGCGCACTCTGTCCGGGAAGGCGCATCCCCTCCCGCACTCAGGGTGTATGAATGGACTATCCCTTCGGTCAGCATCGGATGTTTTCAGAAGATAGATGCGGTTAACCTTCCCTGCTGCGCAGACCTGCGCATCCCGGTCGTAAGGAGACCCACCGGAGGGAGGGCGGTCCTTCATGGCGACGAACTCACCTACAGCTTTTCGGCGCCGACAGGAGCCGGCCCTTTCTCGAAAGGCCTCATGGACAGCTACCGTCAGATCGGCAGGGCCTTTTGCCGCGCCGTCTCGGCCCTCGGCGCTCAGGCTGAAGCAAGGACGACCCGCGATCAGAGAGAAGGGTCCAGGAATCCTCTCTGCTTTCATTCAGCATCCTTCGCGGAGATTACCGTCCTGAACAGAAAGCTCGTCGGCTCGGCCCAGAAACGCTGGAGGGACGGCCTCCTGCAACAGGGCTCGATCCCTTACACACTCGGTGAAGCGTTGATGAGGAAGGTCTTCAACATCGACACCTCGGCTGATTTAACGGCAAGAATGCTCGGTCTGAGAGAGGTCGTCCCCGACCTCGATCCGGCGCACTTCAGGGAAACAGTAAGGCGCGCTTTCGAAGAGACCTTCGGCGTCCGTCTTACTCCGTCGGCTCTTTCGCGGGAAGAGTCTCTTCATGCGTCGGAACTTGAGGCCCGGAAGTATCAGTCCCGGGCATGGACCCTTCAGAGGTAGGCGGCGCGGAAGTACCCGAAGCGCCTGATTCCCCAAAGCCGGACGTGGCGGAATAATACCAGAATATGGTCGCGAGCATGACAAGACCGAGGTAACTCTGGGCAATGTGGACGCTGAACTGAAAGAAAACCGCGAACACCGGTCCCAGGATGGGAATAAACCTGAGCGGGTATCCCACAAAAAGGAGAAAGAAACTCGTGACGATATACCCCCCGAAGACAAGACTGTACAGGTAGAAGGCCGCTGCGTGCCTGTGGAGATAACGGCACGATTCCTTCAGTGAGGCGACGGGACCAAGACCGTTCACGGTCATGGCTGCGGTGCCGTACAGCGTGACCGCCAGGGTGGCGAGGATCAGGAAAAGGCCGGCGACAAACAGGATCGATGAGAAGAAGATTCCGAGAAACAGCGCGAGTGTCGCTTCATGCTCCCTTGCGAGAGAAACGATTGCCGCGATCGCGCCTCCGAAGAGACCGAGCACAAACGCAAGGCCGAGAAAGATGAGTCCGACGACCGTAGTGAAGCCGACAAGGGGAAAGAACAACCGCCTTCCCTCGGAAAAGAATATGCCCATGCTGAATGTCGCGGCGCGGTCCTTTATCGATCTGCTGATCACCCCGACAGACCCGCCCAGGATGAAGATACCCAGCGAGAGCACCGCCGTGAGATAAAGCAGCATGCTCGCAAGCACGAACACCGCAAGACCGAAGTACCGTGACACGATCTCGGCTGGACGGTGGAAGGTGCTGAGCATGTTATGGATGTTCGAGAGTTCGGTAAGGTCAAGGCCGAAGATGATGAACGCCACGGCGAGGGGAAACCCCACGACGATGAAGAAGCCCACGAAACTGATGAGCATCGCGCCGACCTGGACCAGCACGAGCTGCCAGTTTCTGTGTACGAGGCTGAATCCGTTCGTGATCGATTCGGTAAGTCTCATGGTGTCTTTCTCCGGAAAATCATGTGCACGCCTTCAGCGATATTGTATTCCAAAAGGCTCTTCAGGGCAATAGCTATTTTACAGGGCATATGTTATATTTTCCCTATGCTGAAAAACCTTATGCTCCATGGGGGTATCGGCGCTGTTGACTTCTTTGTTTTTGCCGCCGGAGCGAACATCAGCAACCTTTATTTCTATCAGGAAGACCCCTCCGAGATCCGTTTCTTCTCGAAGGGGAATGAACTCATCCTGTCGCGCGATTCCGTGACCTATGTGGGGACAGGCGGCGGTTTCTGCGAGTACATGTTCGGCGTCGAGAAGCCCTTCAAGGATCTTGTCAAGGAAGAAGTGAGGAATCGCCTTGTCATGTTCGGCGCCTTCCTGGACGAGGAAGAACGGCTCATTTTCTCAAACGATACGCAGGGCGCCGAGTCTTTTCCCCGCCTCTTCATGCTTGGCCACGCAGTAAACAATTACTACTTTCTCGTGTCGTCACCGGGCAGGACAGAGCTCATGGAGAGGCAGAAACAGATCGTGCAGGTCGTAGGCAAGCTCCTGAAAAGGACCGACCTTCTGGACGAAGACAGGGACCAGGAGCTGATCGAGAGCTTTGTCGCGACCCTGAACGAACCGGGCTCGACAACCTTTCTCTTCAAGCTGGTCCACCGGGGGAACAGGGAATTCTACCGCGCGTTCCAAACGTCATATGCCTCAGACAGAACGCTGTCGGAGGAGGATGCCGCCCTTCTCAATACGATCGCGGAACGCCACGCCATAGATTTTTACCAGCAGGAACGCATGAAGATCGACGTCATGTACCGCCACCCCGACAACAGAAGAGTGGTCGATGAATACCGGGACATCCTTCTCAGGATAACCCGCAAAGAGAGCGTTGAACAGTCGGAAGTTGCACGGCTCCACCGGCTCAGGACGCTGAGCATCAGAAACAACATCCCGAGGGTCCTTTTTGATACCCTCGACGATCTGCTCATTAAAGACAGACACCTGCAGACGATCGAGGAGCCCGAGTATCTGAAGGAATCGAGGGCGATCCTCGAGAACCTCTTTTTCAAGGACTCCTCACTCAAGCGGCACATCATCACCGAGGACATCCTCAAACTCATCAGGGCAAAGCACATGGCCTCCACACGGAGCGATCTCGGCTTCGAGAATGTCCTTCTCAATACCGGAAGGGCCTGCGACGAATACGCCCGCGAAACGAACGACTTCGGCATCTTTGAAGAGTTCAGTTCCATCATCACCTATTTCGACCGCTACGACACGGTCCGCACCTCCCTGAGCAGACTCGCCTTCATGGACGATGTCGACCTCACCGAAGATGTGCTGCGGAGCCTGATCGGCAACAAGAAAGAATTTGATGCCCTGGACAGAGGCCTCTTCAAAGAACTCTTCGTAAAAGACATGGTCACCAACAGGTACATAAACACTTTCGGGAAAAAGAAGATAAAGACGCTTTCCGAGGGAATAGAGAAGGTCATCAGGGGAGATGCATCGCTCAAGGAAATCGTTTCGGCATTGCATGCCGTCGTGGAAGAGGAAAGGCTCTACAAACTGATACGCACGGCACTAAAAGAGAAGGTGCGCGACTTCTACAGTCCCCTTGCCACGAAAGAGGGGCTCAGCAGGGTCCGGGCGGAGATCAGGCAGGAGATGAGCACACACGGCGTGGTCGCCGAAGTCCCCAGGAGGATATTCGACAAAGCGCTCATCGACCTGAAAACAGAGTCATATTACCTGAATCATCTCCTGCCCACCATAATCCAGAACGCCGACCTCGACCTCAGGGAGGATTTTCTCACCAACAGCGGTCTCGACCGCTTTTATGTCGAGGATCTCGAAAAAGCGTATTTCCTTGACAAAGGGCTGGAGATGACAATTCTTCACCCACAGGGAAAAGAGGGGGAACTAACTGAGTGAGGTTGGAGGCGGCGAGCGGACTTGAACCGCTGAATAAAGGTTTTGCAGACCTCTCCCTTGCCACTTGGGTACGCCGCCGGGACAACTACAGCTATTAGGGATTAGCTGTTAGGGATTAGTGCACGGACCATTGACGACCGACAAAGTCAATAACTGAACGACAACCGCATACAACGTCTTTTGCCAACAACCAATCCCTAACGACTATTCACTGCCTTTATTGGAGCGGGCGACGGGATTCGAACCCGCGACCCCAACCTTGGCAAGGTTGTGCTCTACCAGCTGAGCTACACCCGCAACGCATCCATATTTTTACTCTTGCAGACGCCCTGTGCTATACTAGGCGGATATTGAATAGTAAAGAATACTAATCGATTTTGTCAATATGGTTTATCCCGATCTAGATCAATTCAGGAGGCTCTCGAAGGAGGGAAACCTCATCCCCGTCTACCGGGAAATTCTCGCCGACATGGATACTCCCGTTTCGGCTTTCAGAAAAATAGACGACGGCAAATACTCGTTCCTTCTTGAAAGCGTTGAAGGCGGCGAGAAATGGGCGAGGTATTCATTTCTGGGAAGCAAGCCATCGATCGTCGTAAGGAGCATCGGCAACTGCGTCGAGATCGTGAGGCACGGAAAAAAGGAAACGCGCTCTTTTTTGCACGATCCCCTTGAGGCAATAAAGGAGATCCTGGCCGAATATAAGCCGGTACCGAATCCGGGGCTTCCACGTTTTTACGGCGGCGCCGTGGGTTTCATCGGCTACGACGTCGTCCGTTTCTTCGAGAAGATGCCCGATCGAAAGAAACCGGGACTTGGTCTTCCCGATATCCTGTTCATGATCACCGATACCCTTGTCATCTTCGACAACGTCACCCATAAAATAAAGGTCGTCTCAAACGCCCACATCACCAACTCCTCGCCGGCCGCAGCGTACAAAGAGGCCGTCG
>DATJWU010000222.1:0-11926 GCA_035501055.1 Thermodesulfovibrionales bacterium | reverse complement strand
AGAGTCATTGAATTGAATCCTCAGTTTGGCGAGGCGTATCGCAACCGGGGTGTGCTCTATGAAAGCAGAAGCCAATTTGATTTGGCCTTCAGTGACTTCAACAAGGCAATCGAGGTGACTCCTCTGAATGGAGGGGCGTATGAAAGCCGCGGTTGGTTCTATTATAAGGTTCGAAAAGATTCTGACATGGCCATCTCTGACCTTACTAAAACCGTTGAGCTCAACCCAAATCTTGCAACAGCCTATATCAGTCGAGGGATCGTCTTTGCCGACAAAAGAATGGATGACCAAGCCCTTGCCGACTTCAATAAGGCCATTGATCTGAATCCAAAGAATGAGAACGCTTACAACAGCCGCGGTTGGTTCTATCATTACAAAAGGAAGGATTATGATAAGGCTATTGCAGACTACACCAAAGCCATTGAGTTAAACCCCCAGGTTGATGCGACATATATCAGTCGAGCGATCGTGCTTGCTAATAAGAAAATGGATGACCAAGCCCTTGCCGACTTCAATAAGGCCATTGATCTAAATCCAAAGAATGAGAACGCTTATAAAAGTCGTGGCTGGTTTTATCATTACAAAAAGAAGGATTATGATAAGGCTGCTGCGGACTATACCAAAGCCATTGAGTTAAATCCCCAGATCGATGTGACGTATATCAACCGAGGGACTGTCTTTGCTAATAAAAGCATGGATGAAGAGGCTCTCGCTGACTTCAACAAGGCCATTGAACTAAATCCAAAGTCATTTGTTGCATGTTATGAGAAAGCTCGTTTTTACGCAATTAGAAATGATACGGAAGAGGCTTGTCTGTGGCTTAAGAAGGCTATTAGCTTGGGATATGATCACTGGGATCAGATCAAGAAGGACAAGAGCTTTGACAAGATGCGCACTTTCTCCTGCTATATGGAGATCATTGGAGGCCGCTAAACACACATTGGAAATGTGGTAGTCGCTTTTGGGTACTCAATGGGCAATGACCCCTCCCTCTCGGGCTTCTCATATGTAAATAGGGGGGTGTTTTTCCATTCGTACTCCGCATTACCATACAAGGCTTGAAAGGTGCGAGGTACAGGAAGAACCCCAGATACCATAACTAAACATAGCGTGAATCGCCCTCCTCGATGGGTCCGCTGCGGCGGATGAAGCGAGAACGGTGAGTAGTCACGAAGAATAAGCGTTGAGGCGTCGAGTGGGTAAGCAGGTCCCTTCCCCCCGTGTTTATTTTACCTTTACTTCGAAACAGGCTGGATATCTTGCATCGCCGCCGATTCGAAAATCGCATCCGGCAGTACGAGGCCGGTCTCTTCGGTGCCGTCGCAGCTGAAGCGGTGGGGCGTGTCATTAACGATTCGCAGGCCGAGCGAAAGTGCCAGACTGATGGGAAGATCGCCCGTGCCGAGGGGGTTCAGGTAAGCGGGAACATAGGCCGTCCTGCCCACAGGGTCATGCAGATAGTAATCGGTGATCTGTTGGGCCGTCTCCCTCACACCCTTCATGCAGAGGCCAGCATAGTCCTCGAAGACGTTCGTCCAGTAGTCCGCGCACCCGGCGCCGTCCCTGAGCCCGTCATCGACGAGGGACAGTGTCCTGTCGACCAACAGGCTTAAACCGGAATACCGGAACTCCAGCTGGTAGGGATACTTGCCGAGGATGTCCGCAGTCACTCTGTCCGTAAGGGCCTTGTCAGCTGCAAGAAGACGCATCCGGTCTTCTGTACGGAAGGTCTTTGCCCACCGGACACCGTAGAAGTCCCGGTTCAGGACCTGCGCGCCCGACGGATGTGGATCTTCTCCGAAATCCTTGCCGAGACACATGAACCGGGTCCCGCCGATTACCACTGCCTGGCCGTTCTCAATGCGGATCGCGTCCGTATTCAGTTCTTCGGCGTAGGCATTGCCGTTGTTGTCTTTTCCCACGTATACCAGTATATGATCGAACTTGCCGGGTATGAGCAGGGAAAGAAACTCCGGTCCCGCGCCGGTCTGTACTCCCGGCTTCATCGAGCCGACGAAGATGATGTCCCACTTCCTCAGCGGCAGAAAAACCGTCTCATCCTCTTCGTTCATATTGGCGGGCATAAGGTAGACTTCATCGCTGAGCAGGTCCAGTCGTGCGTCACGGATGATTTCATCAGGAGAGAGGACGCTGTGGTCCCCGCCGCACCCTGATGACAGAAAAAGAAGGGCGGCGAAGAACATCGTGTTCAAGAGGCTTCTCACCATACCTGCCTTTCCGGCCGAAACGGTTTTTTGTAATGCAGGGGTTTACTCCCCTGCGGGGATGATCCATTATTGCATATGTAAGAGACCATGCTCAAGGAGATATTCAGCTTCGCGATTACTTCGCGATTCAACGGATCAAGAGAATTCTGCCACAGAGCTCACAGAGGAAAAAAGACCGTGAAACGTGAATGGTGAAGCGTGAAGCGAAAAGAACTTACATTGGTTAAGTGATTAAGTAGTTGAGTTGAAACTACTTGGCTACTCAACTGCTCAACGTTTTTTGCTGGACTCGGAGGACTCTGTGATCTCTGTGGCTAAAATGCTTCTTCTGATTGACGATGTCTTATTGTTTTTCCGGGACGTTCTTTTTCGCTGCCGCAGAATACCGCTCAGCCATCCGCTCATAATCCTCCTCGGTGTCCATATCGAGAACCACGCCTTCATCATGAACCTCAACGTACCAGACTTCTCCGGAGTGACGTTCAATAAGGTCCCTTAGCGTAGGGACGGTTGTGATCTCTGCGGCGATCTTCTCAGGAAGGAGGGGAGGATGTCCTCTCCTTCCGTTGAACAGGGGGACTATTATTCTGTCGGGCCTTTCCGCATGGCTATGACGAAGACTGATGAACGTTTTCGCGGTGACCAGGGGTTGATCGGCAAGACAGACGAGGATGCCTGTGGAGGCGGGATCTATCTTTGCGAGGCCGATCCTCACTGACTGGGACATATCGGCACCGGGGATCCCGTTTCGAACGACTGTCGCCGGAAAAGACCCGATTGTTCCTCTGATCTCATCGCCCTCTTTTCCTACTACCACGACAATGTCATCGATGCCTGCCTGCCTGAGGTTTTCGAGGCAATGGATGATGGCAGGCCGGTTACCGAGGGGAAGAAGCGGCTTTGACCTGCCCATCCTCCTCGATGAACCTGCCGCAAGAAGGACTGCCGAGACCTGCCGTGCCATTTCCCCTCCTCGTTTCAATAATCTGTGCCATGATACTGATCGCGATCTCTTCGGGGGTCACCGAACCTATCGGAAGGCCGACAGGAATGATGACCCTGCGGGCATCCTCCTCTGAGAATCCGTCCTCCCTGAGGGTCCTGAAGAGCACGGCCTTCTTCCGTTTGCTCCCAAGAAGACCCACATAGTGCGCCTCTGTTCTCAGGGTTGCTTTCAATGCGTCAAGGTCGTGGTTGTGTCCCCTTGTGGCGATAACGATGTAGGTCTTCCCGTCGGCAGTAATCTTTGAGAAAACGCTGCCGAAGTCGCTGACGATCACCTCGTTCGCGTGGGGGATGTTTTGCCTGTTGGCATGTTCCTCACGGTCGTCGACCACCGTCACCCTGAAGCCGGAGAACCGCGCGACCCATGAGAGGGCCTTTCCCACATGGCCCGCCCCGAGGATCACGAGGCGGGGCTCCGGAACAACCGGTTCGATGTAGACGAGGACCTTGCCTCCGCAGACGAGTCCCCCGTTCTTCTCCGTGAGATTAAAAGGGACTGTTCTGGGCGAACCATCCCGCATCGCCATAAGAGATTCCTGAATCACCTCTGCCTCGATGCATCCGCCCCCCAGTGTTCCTACGACAGTCCCGTCATCCCTCACGAGCATCTTTGATCCCTGCTTCTGGGGAGCCGAGCCGGCGCATTCCACGATGGTAGCGAGGGCGGAAGGCCTTTCTTCTTTCCTGAGCCTCACGATTTCTTCGTAAATGTCCATCCTGACCTCATGCCTTTTTCAGTTCTTCGGCGCGGATCGGGAGACTCCTGATGCGCGTGCCGGTGAGGGCAAAGATCGCATTACATACTGCAGGGGCGATCGGCGGGACCCCGGGCTCCCCGATGCCGCCAGGCTTCTCCTTGCCCTGCACGATGTGCACCTCCACTTCAGGCATCTCGAGAAGGCGGAGCATCTGATAGTCATTGAAGTTGCTCTGTTCCACCTTGCCCTCCTTGAGGGTAATTGCTCCGTAAAGGCCTGCCGAAAGACCGAAGACAACTCCTGATTCCATCTGGGCGCGGATAGTCTCGGGGTTCACGAAGTTGCCGCAGTCAACGGCGCATACCACCCGGTGGACGCGCACCTTGCCTGCCGGATCGACCGTTACCTCCGCCACCTGTGCAACAAAGCTTCCAAAGGACTCATGAACCGCGATGCCGCGGGAGCGACCCTTGGGCAAGGGTGCTCCCCAGTGGGCCTTCCTCGCGACAAGATCGAGCACACGGAGGTTGCGCGGACTCTTGGCGAGCAGTCCGCGACGGAACTCATAGGGATCCCTGCCTGCGGCGTGTGCGAGCTCATCCATAAAGCTCTCGACGACAAAACAGGTGTGGGAATGGCCGACAGAGCGCCACCACTGCACCGGTACGCCTATCTTCGGGCTGTGAAGATCGACCAGGATGTTGGGGATCGCATAGGGAATCTCTTTCGCTCCCTCCACAGATGTCTGGTCTATGCCGTCTTTGACCATGGCAGACTCGAAGGGTGTGCCGCCGATGATTGATTGACCGACAATCGTATGCTGCCAGGCGACGGGCTTTCCCTTTTCATCGAGCGCCGCCTCAAGCCGGTCGTACCACATCGGGCGATAGTATCCGCCCTTCATATCGTCCTCGCGGGTCCAGACTACCTTCACCGGCTTCTTCACTTCTTTTGCGACCTTCACCGCTTCGACGACGAAATCAGAGTGAGGGTTGGCGCGCCGCCCGAATCCGCCGCCGAGGAACGTGGTGTGAATCTTGATCTGCTCGGGCTTGAGCCCTGCGATAGCTGCCGCGGCATTGCGGTCGACTGTCTGGAACTGCGTGCCGGTCCATATCTCACAGCTGTCGGCACGAAGGTCCACGAGGCAATTCAGGGGCTCCATGCAGGCGTGCGCGAGATAGGGCACTTCATACTCCGCAGAGATCCTTTTTGCCGCTTTCGTGAAGGCTTGGACGGCTTCGCCGTCTTTTCTCGCGATCTTACCGGGTGTTTTCGCAAGCTCTGCGAACTGTGTGCGCATCTCCGTGGTAGAGAGGGAGACATTCGGCCCCTCGTCCCATGTGATCTCCAGGGCGTCCCGTCCGCGCTGCGCAGACCAGAAGCTGTCCGCCACAACCGCCACGCCCGAATCGATCTGCACCACGTCACTGACTCCTTTTACTGCCTTGGTCTTCTCGGCATTGAAGCCCTTCGCCTTTCCGCCGAAGACTGGTGGCCTGGCGATGACCGCCATGAGCATTCCCGGGACCTTTGCGTCGATGCCGAAGACGGCCGTGCCGTTCACCTTCTCGGGCGTATCAAGGCGCTTCGTGGGCTTGCCGATGATGGTGAAGGCCGAAGGTTTCTTGAGCGCGACCTGTGCGGGAACCGGCAGCTTCGCGGCTTCATCTGCGAGCTGGCCGTAGGTCAGTCTCTTCCGGCCTGAATGGACGACTGCGCCCTTCTTTGCGCGGCAGCTCGCCCTGGGCACCTTCCATGTCTGTGCGGCCGCAGCAATCAGCATCTCCCGACAGGCAGCGCCGACCTCCCTGAGCCGGTCGTATTCGCTCCAGACGCTGGAGCTGCCACCGGTCATTTGCATCCCGTACGCAGTATGGTTGTATACGGGGTCCACCGGAGCCGATTCCACCTTTATCTTATTCCAGTCGCATTCGAGTTCCTCGGCAATGAGCATCGGCAGCGACGTATAGACACCTTGTCCCATCTCCGATTTATTGATGAGAAGGGTAATCGTGTTGTCCGGAGAGATGCGGATGAATGCGTTCGGAATGGCGGCTGCCTGGGTCTGTGTTGCCGCCTCAGCCGGTGTGGTGCCCGCCGGCAGACGGAATCCAAGGATCAGGCCGCCTCCGATCATGGCGCCTGTTTTCAGGAAATCACGGCGACTCATGTTCAGCATCCCGTTCATTTTCTGCCTCCTTCCGTCATCCGCGCCGCCTCATGAATCGCCTTGCGTATCCTCTGGTAGGTGCCGCAGCGGCAGATATTGCCCGACATCGAATTGTCTATGTCTGCGTCGGTCGGTTTGGGAGATTTTTGCAACAACGCGGCTGCCTGCATGATCTGACCGGACTGGCAGTAGCCGCACTGGGGGACATCCTCCGCGATCCATGCTTTCTGCAGCGGATGGTCCATATCGGCAGAGAGGCCTTCGATAGTCGTCACCTCTTTTTGGGCTGCCTGAGATACCGGCGTGGAACAGGAACGGACAGCCTCCCCGTCGAGGAGTACCGTGCAGGCTCCACAAAGCGCCATGCCGCATCCGTATTTCGTCCCTGTCAATCCGAGCGTTTCCCGGATTACCCAGAGAAGCGGCGTCTCCGGGTCGACATCCACTTCATGCTTCTTTCCGTTCACTTTCAATGCAATCATGGATTCCCCCTTGCCGATCTGTCTGCCAGACCGCCTGTACACCCGTTTGTAACTGCCTCCGGCCCCTGACGGGTTCTGTAAACACCCTCAGCCATAATGCGCATCCCGATTAATGCCAGTTTACCGTCGTTGCGGCGCCCTGTCAAATTGAGAACAAAGCCGATTCCTTAGTTGTTTTCGAGACTGATCCTGCATAAGAATTCAATTGCGGGACGCGGATAATATGGTGAAGAAGCGTTTCAAGTTCGCCCCAGCGAATCCGCCGTGGAGGACGATGCCTGCAGACGTCGATGACCTGCAAGACAATGTCCGGTCAACTTAACGAAGTGTGAATCCCAGCCGCAAATCCATTCTCAATATTCAATCGCAGTTGAAACGCTTTTGAGCCAGATTTGCCTTCCGCTTTTTGCAACTGTCAAGTTGACTAAAAAACTCTCTGTGGTAGAATGCGGCTAGGAGCAGTGCTGAAAGAAGGAAGGAGAAAAGGGATGCTGAAGGAATTCAAGGAATTTGCGGTCAAAGGCAACATGGTCGACATGGCAGTCGGAATTATTATCGGTGCGGCCTTTGGTTCGGTGGTCAACTCCCTTGTCGCTGATATTATCATGCCCCCCATCGGTCTTTTCCTTGGCAATGTGAATTTTTCCGACCTCTTTGTCCTGCTCAGAGAGGGGAAGGTGCCAGGGCCTTACGCTTCGGTTGCGGCTGCAAAGGCAGCCGGGGCGGTAACGCTGAACTACGGTCTCTTCATCAGTACCGTCATCAGTTTTCTCGTCGTGGCCTTTTCCGTTTTTCTTCTCGTGCGCAGCATCAACAGACTAAGGAGAGAAGAGCAGGCGCCGCCTGCGATGCCGGCCACAAAGGAATGCCCTTATTGCCTCTCGGCTGTTCCGATCAAGGCGGTTCGCTGCGGCCACTGCACCTCCGAACTGAAGAACCCTTCAATTTCCTGAAAGGAGAACGGCCGTGAAAAGAATCGTTTTCTTTTTGGTCCTGTCTTTTTGCTTCTCCTCTGTGGCCATCGGCGCTGCAACAACCGTTGATGACTTGATGAAAGGCATTGGCGCTCCGGCGAAAGGTGGCGGCGCTGATGAGAAGACTACGGCAAAAGGCCTCAAAGAGGCCCTTGCCGTCGGTACCGAAAATGCCGTAAAGAATGTTTCGCGTGTCGATGGGTATTTCGGAAATCAGATGATCAAGATCCTTATGCCCGAAAAGATCAGGAAGGTTGCGGACGTCCTCGAAAAGGTCGGGTACAAACAGCAGGTTGACGACTTTGTTCACAGCATGAACCGTGCGGCGGAAAAGGCTGCACCGAAGGCGGCTTCCATTTTCGGCGACGCGATCAGGGAGATGACGATCGACGACGCGAAGAAAATACTCACCGGCGGCAACACCGCCGCAACCGATTTTTTCAAGGCAAAGACCCATGAAAGGATTTACGGGGCCTTCAAGCCGGACGTCGGATCGGCCATGAACGAGGTAGGGGTCACGCGGTCCTATAAAGAGATGATGTCGAAATACGAATCGATCCCTTTTATGAGCAAGGAGTCGGTCGACCTTGACCATTATGTGACCACCAAGGCCATGGACGGACTCTATTATATGATCGGTCAGGAGGAGAAGAAGATCAGGACTGATCCTGCGGCGAGAGTCACGGACCTGCTAAAAACCGTATTCGGGAAGTAGATGCGCGTTATCCTTATGGAGAGAGTGCAGAAGATCGTCTCCGCGCTGCCGGTCAGGAAGATCCTCGCCGGGACCCTCATCTTCCTCGTCCTTTTTTCGATCACCGGCTTTCTCGTTCTGCCGCCGGTCCTGAAATCGCTCCTCACCAGGCAATTGTCGAAGCAGCTTCACCGCGAAGTCACGATACAGAAAATCAGGGTCAATCCTTTTGTGCTTTCCCTGACGGTGAAGGGCTTTCTCATCAAAGAGCGGAACGCGCCGGGACCGTTCTTCTCTTTCGATGAACTCTATCTGAACTTCCAGGGCGCCTCACTGGTCAAAAGGGGGATCATCCTCAGCGAGATCAGGATTGAGAAACCGTATGTCAACGTCGTCCGCAATGAAGACCTTTCCTATAATTTTTCGGACCTGATGAACGAAGAGGGTGCGAAGAAGCCGCCGGACTCAAAGCCGCGGCGGTTCTCCTTCAACAATATCCGGATACGGAACGGCTCGGTCGACTTCCTCGACGGCCCGAAGCACACGAAACATACGGTGAGGGACATGACGGTGGCAATCCCCTTCCTGTCGAACCTCTCCTATTATGTCGAGAGCTATGTGCAGCCGAGTTTCGAGGCGAAGGTGAATAACGAGCCGGTCTCCTTCAAGGGGATGAGCAAGCCCTTTGCAAACTCCCACGAAACATCCTTTGACGTGAACATGAAGGACGTCGATATCCCTTACTATCTTGCCTATGTTCCCTTCAGGATGAATTTCAAAGTCTCGTCTGCCTCGCTGAACACAAAGGCAATGTTTTATTTCACCCAGTACAGGGACAAGCCGCCCACTATTGCAATCGAGGGTGATATCGATTTCAGAAAGGTCGCAATCGCTGACAGGAAAGGAAATCCCCTGATCAAATTCCCTCTCCTCGCGATCTCAATCGCGTCGGCCGAAGTGACCTCGCGGAAGGTTCACTTGTCCCGTGTGGCGCTTCAGTCACCCGAAATAACTCTGGCACGTGAGAAGACAGGAAAGTTGAACGTTCTCTCTCTGATCCCCGAAGACAGTGCGGAAAGAGCGGCGGACAAGAAGAAGGAAGGAGACAGGAAGACCGGAAAGGAGTCTTTTGCCGTCGATACCGATATAGTGCAACTCACGGACGGCAAGATCTCATTCGCGGACCGTGTGCCTGAAGGAGGCTTCAGGACCACACTTGAAAGAATAGAGCTGAAGGTCAGCCACCTCAGCACCGAGCCGGGGAAGAAGGCGGCGGGAGAAGTCGCCCTTGAGACGGACTCGGGTGAACGAATGAAACTCGCCGGAGAATTCTCCCTCGATCCGCTCGCCTCCGAAGGGACGCTCGAGGCATCCCGGATCGCCCTCAAAAAATATCTGCCCTACTTCGAAAAGCTCGTAAACTTTAGAGTTGAGGACGGCACTCTCAGTCTCGGAACGAAATACCTGTATCAGCAGACCGGGAAAGAACCGGACATCAGGATTTCCGACTTCGGGGCGACACTGAATTCTCTTCGGCTGAGGAAGACTGACGAAAAGGAGGATTTCCTCAGTATCCCGGCCGCTTCAGTCAAGGATCTTTCGGCTGATCTGACCAAACGAGTAGTCGTTATCGGAGATATCTCGACGCAGAAAGGAACACTCCTCACGAAGCGCTACCGTGTGGGGACCCTCCTTTTTTCAACACTTGTCAGGGTTTCCGGACGTCTTGAGCCTGCTGCGGGGGCTGCGCCGCCGCAGAAGAAAGAGGCGCCTCCGGAAAAACCCTGGGCAGTTACCGTCAAAAGACTCCTGCTTGACCGGTATACGATCACCTATGATGATGAAATGCCGGCTGACCCTGTGGTAGTTACCCTGAAGAAAGTTACGGTGAAAGGAGAGAACCTCTCAAATATTAGAAAAACAACGGGAAGGCTTGCGATAAACCTGCGGACCGGAGAAAAGGGTTCTGCCGATGCGGCCGGAAGTGTCACGATAGAGCCGCCCTCGTTCAACCTGAAGGTGACGCTCAGGGATATCCCGATCCTGACGTTTCAATCATATTTTAGCGACCTCGCAAGAATTATCATTACCGACGGAAGCATATCGTCAAAAGGAACGGTCCTTTTCACGTATGCAAAGGAAACCGGCCCCGGAGCGAAATACAGGGGAGAAATTTCGCTTAATCATTTTGCCTCGGTGGACAAGGCCGAAGCCGAGGACTTTCTGAAATGGGACTCGCTCCACATAGGCGCAATGGACATTTCCTACGCGCCGTTTTCGGCGACTATCGGCGAAGTCGCGCTCTCCGATTTTTATGCGCGGGTCATCATCAATCCGGACGGGTCCATCAACCTCCAGAACATCAGGGAAAAGACCGGGGCAGCGGGTGAAGGGCAACCAGCGCCTGAACCTGATGCAGGCGCGGCAGAGGCTCCTGCGGGGGGAACGGCTGTCGAGCCTTCTTCCGGGCCGTCTGAGACGGGAAAGAAGATTGTGAAGATCGATACGGTGACGCTCCAGGGGGGCACGGTGGATCTCTCGGACCATTACATAAAGCCGAACTTTGCGACGAACATGCGTGAGATCGGCGGCCGGGTTACAGGTCTCAGCTCAGAGGAAACGAAGATGGCCGATGTCGAGCTGCGCGGCAGGCTCGAGAATTATGCCCCGCTTGAGATCACGGGAAGGGTCAACCCCTTGAGGGATGACCTCTTCATCGACTTGAATGTCACCTTCAGGGACATGGACCTGAGTGCGCTGACCCCGTACTCTGGCAAATACCTGGGCTATACGATCGAGAAGGGCAAAGTCGCCCTCAACCTCCATTACCTGATCGAAAAGAAAAAGCTCGACGCCCAGAACAAGATCGTGCTTGATCAGTTCACGCTCGGCAGCCATGTGGACAGTCCCAACGCGACAAAGCTTCCGGTCAAGCTCGCGGTGGCGCTCCTGAAGAACCGGCGCGGAGAGATTGACCTCGATGTGCCGGTGAGCGGCCAGATCGATGATCCCAAGTTCAGCCTCGGCAGGATCATCCTGAAGATCCTCGTGAATCTGCTGGTGAAGGCGGCCACCTCTCCCTTCGCGCTTCTCGGCGCCCTGTTCGGCGGGGGCGAGGAGTTGAGTTATGTGGAGTTCGACCCCGGCATGCATGACCTTAACGCGGAGGGCATCAAAAAGCTTGACACCCTTTTGAAGGCGCTCAATGACCGGCCCTCCCTGAAACTGGACCTCGAAGGTCATGCCGATCCGGAAAATGACCGTGAGGGGCTGAAACAGTATCTCTTCAACCAGAAAGTGAAGGCCCAGAAGGTGAAGGACCTTGTGAAGAAGGGCGGCGAGACGGTCTCCGTGGATGAGGTCAGGGTCGAGCCTGCCGAATATCCGAAATATCTCAAGGCAGCATACAAGGAGGAGAAGTTCCCGAAGCCCCGTAACTTCATCGGCATTGCAAAGGACCTGCCCGTGCCTGAGATGGAAAAGCTAATGCTTACGAACATCGTGGTGAAAGACGATGACCTCAGGCAGCTTGCTTCCCAGAGAGCGCTCGAGGTGAAGGACTACATCCTGAAGTCAAAACAGGTGGAGCCTGAACGGGTATTCCTGATAGAGCCGAAATCAATCCAGCCTGAGAAGAAGGAAAAGGTGAAGGACAGCCGCGTTGACTTCAAG
>DATJWU010000221.1:0-2695 GCA_035501055.1 Thermodesulfovibrionales bacterium | reverse complement strand
GTAGGCAAGATGCTTGACGAAATGGAACTCCTGAGAAAAATAGCAATAACCTGATGTCGTTCAGAAGGCTCCTTCCCCTCTTCCTCCTTGTCGTTCTGGCCTTCACCCTCATGACCTATCAGAGCAACAGAGGCATCCTCTCTCCGATCGGCGTCGTGACAAGCCCGCTCAACCTGGCAGACAGGATGCTCCACTCCGTGATTTTTTCGATAAAGGAACCGTTCAGAAAGCTCCAATTAAGGGACGAAGAAAACAGGAGACTGAGGGAGGAACGGGACAGGCTTGTCCAGGAGCAGCAGGGGTACCGCGAGCTCTTTTTCGAAAACCTGCGGCTCAGGCAGATCCTCTCGTTCAGAGAGACGGAGAAGAGATATGTTGCCGCTGCACGGGTCGTCTCAAAGGGCTGGTCCAGATGGGGACAAACCCTTGTAATCGACAAGGGGAGACACGACGGCATCGCAAAAGACATGGCGGTCGCCACCCCCGCAGGACTCGTCGGCAAGGTCTCCTTCGCGGCCGACGATTACGCCTACGTCCTGCTCATTACGGACATCAATTTCTCCTCAGCGGTAAAGATCCAGGAAACCCGCCGGGACGCGATCCTTTCCGGCAGCGGCGCGGGTTCGTGCGTGCTGAAATACTTCCCCCCTGAAGAAGAAGTGAAAGAGGGCTACGTCCTCATTACCTCGGGGTTCGATGATCTCTTTCCACCTGAGATACCGGTGGGCATCGTGTCAAAGGTTTCGAAGAAAAGCACAGGAATGTTCCGGGCAATAGAGGTGAGACCCTTTCAGGACCTCGGAAAACTCGACGAAGTGGTAATCGTGAGACGATGAAGACCTTCTTTCTTGTCCTTGCCGCCGCGGCTGCTCTGGTGCTCCAGACGACGGTCACCTTTTATGGCCTCTCACCCGCCCTTACCACCCTCGTTGCCTATTATGTCGGCATCTCGTCAGGCGCCGCAAAAGGGACCCTTTTCGGTTCGCTGCTCGGCATGGTCGAAGACAGCATCAGCGGCGGCATGATCGGCCCCAACCTCCTCGGGAAAGGGATGGTCGGCCTCTTCTCATCCTTTCTGTCAGGCGGGCCCTTCCGGTGGAGTCCCCTCCTCGGGACGCTCGCGCTCTTCATCCTTACCGTGCTGGAAGGCGTTCTCGTCTTCATCGTGAAAGGGGTCTATGAGGCCCTCCCGGCTCCGCCCGCAAGGGCCGCACTCATTCTCGCGCTCCAGGGAGCCCTCAATGCCTGCGCAGGGGTGCTGATAAAACCGGGGGGCGCGGAGTCGCACGACTGATGAATAACCACAACTCACCGGAAAGGGTCCTCATCGCCGGCTACGTGATCGCAGCCCTTTTCCTGGTCCTCGTGATCAGGCTCTGGCAGCTCCAGATACTCCAGGGAAAGGAATTCCGGAAACTGTCCGAGGAGAACCGGCTGCGCATCATCAAGGTGGCTGCGCCGAGGGGGATAATCTTCGACCGGAACGGGTCGCCCCTTGTGAGGAACACCCCCTATTTTTCGGTGTCCCTGAACCCCCGGAATTTCGACGACACCGATCTCAGGGCGCTCGCCTCTCTCCTCAGGGTCGATCAGGCCCAGCTCGATAAAAAGATAAGAACTGCGAAGGGCCTCTACGAACCGGTAAAACTCCGCGAGGGCCTCTCGATGAAGGAAGTGGCATACGTCGAGGCGCGGCGCTCAGACTTCCCCGGCCTCATCATCGATACCGAACTCTCGAGGGACTACCTCTACGGCAGCATCGGCGCTCATCTCATCGGCTATCTCGGCAAACCGACTCAGACCCAGGCGAATGCTCCGGAGTTCAAAGATGTCCCCCCCGACGCCTTCATCGGGCAATGGGGAATCGAAAAGCTCTACGACAGGGACCTTCGCGGCACCGCAGGGGAGCGGGTCATCGAAGTGGACGCCATGGGGAGGGAACTGAGGCTCATTCAGGAAAAGCCTTCTATGCCGGGGACAGACATCAGGCTCGCGATGGATATTAATGTCCAAAAAGAGGCTGAAGAGGCCTTCGATGAAAGAACCGGCGCCTTTGTGGCCCTCAAGCCGGACACGGGAGAGATCCTCGCCCTGTCGAGCAGGCCTTCCTTTGACCCAAACCTCTTCACGAAGGGAATAACCGGGAAGCAGTGGGAAGAGCTCATCACCAATGCACGGAAGCCCCTGTTAAACAGGGCACTCCAGAGCCAGTATCCGCCCGGTTCGACATTCAAGATCGTCACCGCCATCGCGGCCCTCGAGGAAGGCCAGATAGATACCGATACGAAAGCGACCTGCACAGGCGGCATCGTCTACGGACGATGGCACTTCGGGTGCTGGCAGAAGCGCGGCCACGGGACCCTTTCCCTCCATCGCGCCCTTGTCGAGTCCTGCGATGTGTACTTTTACGAGGCAGGGAGAAAGGTCGGCATAGACAGGCTCGCGGCATACGCACGGGAGCTGGGGTTGGGAAGCGCGATCGGCCTTTCGCTCGGGAAGGAACGGACCGGCCTCATCCCCGATACTCAATGGAAGGCCGAGAAGCGGAACCAGCCCTGGTATCTCGGGGAGACCTTCAACGCTGCCATAGGCCAGGGGTATGTGGCGACAACCCCCTATCAGATGGCGCAGCTCATGAGCATCGTCGCAAACGGCGGCTTCCTCTACAAACCCTCGCTTCTCTATCTCGCGGAAA
>DATJWU010000220.1:0-4511 GCA_035501055.1 Thermodesulfovibrionales bacterium | reverse complement strand
ATATAGCTGAGCACTATAACCTCTCGGTGATAGAAGATGCAGCCCAAGCTTTGCTTTCGACTTATAAAGGCCGGTTTCTCGGAACGATCGGGCACTTCGGCTGTTTAAGTTTCCATGAGACGAAGAATATCATCAGCGGAGAGGGAGGCGCTTTGCTCATAAATGATAAGCGCTTCATCGAGCGCGCTGAGGTTATCAGGGAGAAGGGGACAAACAGGTCCCAATTTTTCAGAGGTCAGGCCGACAAGTATACGTGGGTCGACATAGGTTCCTCTTTTTTGCCGGGCGAATTGGTTGGGGCATTCCTCTATGCTCAACTGGAAGAGGCGGAAAAGATCATTTCAGCAAGATGCCGGAAATTCAATCTTTATCACACATTACTGCTCCCTCTCGAAAGAAAGGGTTTGGTCCGGCTTCCCTTCATCGGAAGCGATTGTTCCTGTAACGGTCACCTCTTTTACATCATCACCGGGGGCATAGAGGAACGCAGTCGATTAATCGAGCACCTGAAAAGAAATGATGTCCTTGCAGTTTTCCATTACGTGCCATTGCATTCCTCACCTGCGGGCCAACGTTACGGCAGGGTGAGCGGGGATATGCATGTCACAGACGACCTCAGTAAGAAGATCCTCAGATTGCCGCTGTACTACGAGCTCACCGAAGAGCAGGTGAGCAGGGTCGTCGAACTGATAAACGGGTTTTATCTCGGCCGCGCCGCTTCTTAAGGTCTGTCCATTTACGAAGCTCTCGAAGGCTGTTTTCCTGTATTGAAGCGAGCATATTCCTCTCTCATATGACATGCAAATACGCGCCATTTTAGGCTATAATGGTATACTTTTTGAATTATTCCTTATATTGGTGAAGGGAGAGTTTTCTTGAAGAGAGCACTCATAACCGGCATACGTGGTCAGGACGGCGCATATCTTTCAAAACTTCTCCTGGAAAAGGGGTACGAGGTTTACGGCGCGGACAGGAGGAGCGGCGATTCGGGTTTCTGGAGGCTGAAGGAACTCGGAGTCTACGAAGACGTAAGGGTCAGATACATGGATCTCCTCGAACTCACCAACATCATGCGGGAGATCGAGAGGATAAAGCCCGATGAGGTTTATAACCTCGCTGCCCAGAGCTTTGTCCAGACGTCTTTCGACCAGCCGATCCTGACGGCGGACATCGACGCCCTTGGGGTGCTGAGACTGCTCGAGGCGATCAGGACGGTGAAGCCCAACACGAAATTTTATCAGGCCTCGACCTCCGAAATGTTCGGAAAGGTCCAGGCGATGCCCCAGAAAGAACAGACACCGTTCTACCCCAGGAGCCCTTATGGAGTTTCAAAGCTCTTCGCACACTGGATGACCGTGAACTACAGGGAGTCATACAACATATACGCCTGCTCCGGTATCCTTTTCAACCACGAATCCCCCCTGCGGGGGCTCGAGTTTATCACCCGCAAGTTCAGCCATGGCATCGCGAGGATCAAATACGGCGTGCAGGAAAAAATAGTGGTCGGCAACCTCGAGTCGAGGAGAGATTGGGGCTACGCTGAGGAGTATGTGGAGGCGATGTGGCTGATGCTTCAGCAAAAAGAGCCGGACGACTACGTCGTTGCCACAGGCGAGGCCCATTCGGTGCGGGAATTCATAGAACATGCCGCGACGCATGCCGGATTCGATCTTCTCTGGAAAGGAAAGGGACTTAAGGAAAAGGGCATCGACAGAAAATCCGGAAAGACCATAATCGAAATCTCTCCGGAATTCTTCAGGCCCGCAGAGGTTGATGTCCTGATCGGCGACCCTTCCAAGGCAGGGAAAAAGCTCCGCTGGAAGCCGAGAACAACCTTCAGGGACCTCGTAAGGATGATGGTCGAGGCGGACATGAGACGTGTAGAGGACGAACCCGGCGTGCACCGGAAGGGCAGAGACCGATGAAGGCCGTCATCCTTGCAGGCGGGAGCGGTACCCGTCTCTGGCCTCTTTCCCGGAGGAACTTTCCGAAGCAGTTCCTCAAGCTGAACGGGTCGAAGTCACTCCTTCAGCAGACCGTGGAGAGGCTGCTACCGGTCGTGAAGCCTGAGGACCTGATCATCATGACCAATGACGAGTATAAGTTCCACGTCATGGCGGACCTCGATGCGCTCTATCAGGGCCTCTCACGGGACGTGGTCCTCGAGCCGGCAAAGAGGAACACCGCACCTGCCATCGCGCTCGCCCTTAAGTACTGCATGGAGAAGCTCGAATGCGACCGTGATGAGGTGCTCTTCATTTCACCCTCAGACCATGTCATCAGTCCCCAGGAAGCTTTTTCTGCATATCTCAGGAAGGCCGACGAAGTCGCGCGCAAAGGCAACATCGTGACCTTCGGCATCACGCCGAAGAGACCTGAGACGGGGTACGGGTACATAAAGACGGGCGAGAAGTCCGGAGATTTCTACCGCGTGCGCGGGTTCACCGAAAAACCCGACCCCGAAACCGCCCGCCGATATGTCTCGGATGGAGGGCACCTCTGGAACTCCGGCATGTTTGCCTTCAGCATACGGACCATCGAAGAGGAGTTCAGGAAATATTCACCGGAGATCGCGGGGATGTTCGAAGGCACTCTCGGCGAGGCCGTCGCAGGCTTCAGAGGCATGCCCGACATATCCATCGATTACGCCGTACTGGAAAAGTCGGACAGGGTGGTCACCATACCCGTTGACCTTCTCTGGAACGACATCGGTTCATGGGACTCCCTGTTCGACGTCTTCGAAAAAGACGGTGACCGGAACGTTGCGGTGGGGGACGTCATTTCGATCGACACAAAAGATACGATGATCCTCTCGGACAAACGGCTGATTGCGGCGGTGGGACTCGAGAACCTCCTGGTGATAGAGACCGACGATGCCATTCTCATCGCAAAGAGGGGAGACTCCCAGAAGGTGAAACAGATCGTGGATCTTCTGAAATCACGGAAGAGGATAGAGGCCGAGGAGCACCGAACGATCTACCGGCCCTGGGGAGAATACACGGTTCTCGAAGAGGGCGGCAGATACAAGATAAAACGGATCATGGTTAAGCCGGAGGAGAGGCTGAGCCTCCAGATGCACCACCACAGGAGCGAGCACTGGATCGTGGTGAAGGGCACCGCCAAGGTCACCATCGGCGACCGGGACATCTTCATCCACGAAAACGAGAGCGCCTATGTGCCGAAATCGACACTTCACAGGCTCGAAAACCCCGGGAAGGTACCCCTCGAAATCATCGAGGTCCAGAACGGCGAATACGTGGGAGAAGACGACATCAGAAGGCTGGATGATGTGTACGGCAGGTAATGGACTATTTCGACGACAGCGGGTCCGAGCGCGCAGCCCTTTACAGGCTCTTTGCCTCTCTCTTCATGCAGGAGCCTTCGGAGGAGACTCTGTTCACGATCAGGCAGAACACGGCCCCGCCGACGCGCAGAAAGAGTTCCTCGGAGACCATCTCCTCCTCTGGGTGCCTGCCTTTTGCGACGAAGTGATGAAACACTGCAGCACCGCCTTTTACAGGGAGGTAGCGGCGATCCTCAGGGAATATCTCTCATCCGATTACGAGGGGTTTAAGGAAAAGTGAACAACCGGCCGGACAGGGAACGGAAGGAATCGGAAGAGAAGCCGCTCTTCAGACAGCTCTTCACTGTCGGGATGATCGGCATACAGTTTGCCCTCTCGATTTTTGTCGGCTTTGCCATTGGCTACTTTCTCGACAAGCTCTTTCACACCTTCCCGTGGCTCACGATCATCTTCCTCATCTTCGGCATCATCGCGGCATTTCGTGAACTCTTCAGCCTCGCGGGAAAAGAGAATGGGACTCGGAAAAAGGATCGTTAAGAAAAGCGCCTTCGTTATCCTTCCCCTGACGCTGCTCTCCTTCGTCATCGACTGGCGGGCGGAAGGCCTCAGGTTTCTGAGGATCTTCGGGGACCCTGCCTTTGTCCCTGTCAGCATTGTCATCGGCGGTCTTCTCGGCCTCGCCAATATCAACGGCCTTATCTGGAGTCTCGAACGACTGCTGGGAAGCGCCAGGGCCAGTGCGAAACTCGTGTTCGTGAGCATGTTCCGCCTCCTGATCCTCTTCGCCGTCATCATCGCCCTTACCGCCCTCAAGCTCATTAATTTCCTAGGTCTGCTGACGGGAATGCTGGCGGTATTTCTGGTCCTCATAAAAGAGGCGGTGCACCAGGCGCAGAAGCAATCAGGCGAGTAAACCCTGACGTTACAACCCATGGCAAGAGGGCATGGTTCGAAGTCTTCTCCATGCGATGAAATTCCAAAGATGAAGCATCACAGGAATTTTACCGAAAGTGATATCCTGCATTGAGCACACCGTGGTGGTCGTCAACGCGGCAAGGTATCGTTCGCCCTGGCTGATCCGCTGGGGCGAACGATACAAGACCACTCGCCACTCCCCTCCTGCCCTAACCCGACAATTCTCATGGGTCGGGGCAGAATGGCATCCCGCTTTATTTCACGATTATTTCGAAGTGGACCCTTCTGTTTG
>DATJWU010000219.1:0-9340 GCA_035501055.1 Thermodesulfovibrionales bacterium | reverse complement strand
GGCACCGCCGGATTACCGTTTCTTCTTGCCATGCATCACCTCACTTCGTGAGATAGAGAATAAGGTCCCTGAGCCGGCTGCTGTAACCCCATTCATTGTCATACCAGGAAATGACCTTCACCATCCGGCCTTCCATCACCTTGGTCAGGGTTGCGTCGAATATGGACGAATGGGGGTTGCCGTTGAAATCTACCGACACGAGGGGCGCGTCCACATACTGGAGGACGCCCTTCATGACGCCTTCCGCGGATTTTTTCATGGCCGCGTTCACGTCATTGACGGTCACCTCTTTCTGCAGCTCCGCCACGAGGTCCACGACAGAGACGTTCGGGGTGGTGACCCTCATGGCGAAACCGTCAAGCTTGCCCTTCAATTCGGGAAGGACGAGGCCGATCGCCTTTGCCGCACCTGTGGTCGAAGGGATCATCGAAAGTGCCGCCGCACGGGCCCTCCTCAGGTCCTTATGGGGAAGGTCGAGGATCCTCTGATCGTTTGTATAGGAGTGGATCGTGGTCATCAGTCCGCGGACGATGCCGAACTCCTTATGGAGAACCTTTGCAACAGGGGCGAGACAGTTTGTCGTGCACGATGCGTTTGAGATAATCCGGTGTTTTGAGGGGTCGAGGGTCTCTTCATTGATCCCGAGGCAGACAGTGATGTCCGGGTCCTTTGCGGGCGCCGATATGATCACCCATTTCGCGCCTGCATCGAGGTGCTTGGCGGCCTTTTCCCTGTCGGTGAAGAAGCCCGTGGATTCAATAACGAGATCGACGCCGAGTGCCTTCCAGGGAAGGTTTTCAGGGGACTTCTCTGCCGAGACCCTGATCTCTTTCCCGTCAACGACGAGGGCATTGTCCTTCACCATCACCTCTGCGCCGAATATCCCGTGCACCGAATCGTACTTGAGCAGGTGCGCAAGTGTCGGGGCATCGGTAAGGTCGTTGATCGCGACGATCTCGAAGCCCTTTGTTCCCCGGCTGGTCCTCAGGAAATTCCTGCCGATTCTCCCAAAACCGTTAATCGCTACCTTCACTGGCATAAAGTCCTCCTTATCTCCTTATATCGAGTTTATCAGACTGTTTATCACAAAACCTGTCATCACCTTGGGATAGAAATAGGTGGATTTGGGAGGCATCCTCGTCAGTGAAAGTGCGACCCGCTCCACGTCCTCAACGAGCGTAGGATTCAGAAAGAACGCCGCGTCATACCCTTCTTCCAGGACCTTCTTCCTCGCGACCGCCGCGTCCATTTCGTAGACAACGCCGGAGACCGCGAGCAGCTTCTTCAGAACAAGCTCATGCAATATGGAGACATCGAGCGTCCTGACCGCGGGGAGAAGGGCGTCAAGGCCACAGTCCGTGCACGTAAGGAGATACTGTCCTCCATCCTCCTTAAGGAAAAGACCCATGGTCCGGGACCTGCCGCGCATGGCCTTTACAATATCATTGCCTGCCAGGAGGACTTCGATGTCAAAGTGTTCAGAAAGTGTTTCCAGGGTATTGACTGTATTATAGCGCACTATCCGGTGAGTCGGAAGAATGGTGAGGTCCCCTTCCGCAATGTTCGCGAGGAACATGAGGACATAGTCGTGCGGTCCGGCTCCCTGGGAGCTTCCGACGATCCTCCGGTATTCCAGCGCAGTCTCGTAGCGGTGGTGACCGTCTGCGATGAAAATCGCTTTGCCCGCGAGATCGGCACTGATGGTGCGGATATCGTCGTCGCCCTCTATACGCCAGAGCCTGTGGACCGAGCCCTGAAGATCCTGAGCCTCCAGATAGGGCTTCGTTGCCGCAACCCTTCCGACCACTCCGGAGGCGGCCTTTGCAGGACTGTTATAAAGGGAAAAGATCGGACTCGTGTTCGCCCTGCAGGAGGTGAGGAGGTTCAGTCGGTCGACTTTCGGCTTTGCGTGGGTCTCCTCATGGGGATAAATGCCGTTGCCGAGTTCCTCGAGTCTCACGAGGCCGAAGAAGCCCCGCGTCTTTTTGGGTCCCCCGGCGGTTGCGTATTCCATTTCATAGGCGTAAAAACAGGCCTTCCCGGATCGGACAAGGATTTCCTCCCGCTGCCATTGCTCAAGAAAGCCGGCGGCCCTGGTGTACTTGTTGTTGCGGGGATTATCGGCACTGAATTCGGCGCCGAAGTCTACCCTTACGATATTGTATTCGCTTCTCAGATAGAGGGCCTCGCGCAGTTCCGGGGTGATCACGTCGTAAGGGGGCGCGACGACGTCCGCTCCCGAAACCCTCGATGCGTTATAGACGATTCCTCTCAGTGGAATAACTTCGGTCATTCTTTTATCCAAGACCCGGTGAGTAAGGAAAACGTGGATATCTTAGCACGCCGTCAGGCGTAATTTCAAACGGAATTCCGGTCTTTGGAGGCGCTTCGCCATGTGTGGTATCATGGGAGGTACCGTGAAATTCGATATTTTCAGACAGGACGGTGATGCGCGCACAGGGGCCTTGAGCCTCAGAAGGGGGAAGGTGCATACGCCGGCATTCATGCCTGTGGGCACGAATGCCACGGTGAAGGCGATGTCTCCCGACGAACTGAAAGAGATCGGCGCGGAGATCGTCCTCGGCAACACGTACCACCTCTATCTGAGACCCGGTCACAAGACCATCGGTGCGGCAGGGGGACTTCACCGGTTCATGAACTGGGACAGGCCGATCCTCACCGACAGCGGAGGGTTCCAGGTCTATAGTCTTTCCGCCTTGCGGAAGATTGAGGAGGACGGGGTGAGCTTCAGGTCCCATATCGACGGGTCGCTCCACTTTATCGGGCCCCGTGAGGCCATGGAGATTCAGGGGGTGCTCGGTTCCGACATCGCCATGGCCTTTGACGAATGTACCCCCTATCCTGCGGAATACGACTATGCGCTGAAATCGCTGAAGCTCACCACCGTCTGGGCAAGGAAATGCCGTGAATTCCGGAACGGCGGCCAGTCCCTTTTCGGCATTGTGCAGGGGTCGACCTTCAGGGATCTGAGGAGGATGAGCGCAGAAGAACTCCTCGCCGTAGGGTTTGACGGATATGCGATCGGCGGCCTGAGTGTCGGTGAGCCCAAGGAGATCATGCATGAGATGATACGGTTCAGTGCTCCTCTTCTGCCGGGGGACAGGCCGAAATACCTCATGGGCATCGGCGACCTCGAGGACGTACTCGTGGCAGTGGAAGCGGGCTTCGATATGTTCGACTGCGTGATGCCTACGCGGAATGCGCGAAACGGCACACTCTTCACGAGCGTGGGACGGATAAGTATCAAGAGGACCGAATTTAAGGAAGACCGGGGACCTCTCGATCCCGGATGCTCCTGCTACGCCTGCAGGAACTTTTCAAGGGCCTATCTCCGGCATCTCTTTCTCACGAGGGAAATCCTCTCGATGAGACTCAACACGATCCACAATCTCTTCTTCTATCTGAGCTTTTTCGAGCGGATGCGCGGGGCGATCATGTCCGGGACATTCCGTGAATTCAGACGAAGCAGCGAGGCGATACTGAAGACGACCGCCGGGCGCTGAAGACATGCCCGGCGCCACGCGCGGAACATGCGTCACCGTGCGGCCTCACGCTTCTCGCGGCTCATTTCCCCGGGTCTTCGCGCACCGCATAAGGACTGAGGCAACATCCATTTCGGACATGTCCCGCAGTACCTGATCAGCGCCGGATTCGGAGAGGGACACATACGGATATGGGCCTGTCGCCACGGCGACTGCGCATGCGCCGTGAATCTTGGCGCACTCCACATCTCTCGGCGTGTCGCCGATCACCACGCAGTCCCCGTATCCGATCTCACGCCGGTGGAAGGCGCGGAACCGTTTCACGGCGACGGGGAGGAGCCTGTTTCTGTCCTCGTCGTCATCACCGAAGGCGCCGAAAGGGAAGTAGCGGTTGAGACCGAAAGCGTCGAGTTTTATCCTCGCACCGGCCTCGATATTGCCGGTGAGCAGGCCGAGATATACCTCGTCCATGGCGGCGAAGAGAGAAAGCGACTCCGCGATCATCGGCTTGAGGTGTCTGCGCGGGTTCTCGATCTGGATGCGAAGATGTTCCCGATAACTGCGGCTGAGCGCTCCGAGAGTCCGCTCGTCGGCGGCGAGGCCGTGTCTCCCGAGACCCTCTCTCAGGATCTGGAGATCAGTCTTGCCCGCCATCGTGATCCCCGCAAAGGCATCGGTGATTGAGAACAGCTCTTCAAAGGCGAGTGCGAGCGATCTCGTCCCCGCCCCTCCGGAGTCGAGGAGCGTCCCGTCGATATCAAAGAGAAGCAGTTTCATTGCGCTCGTCCTTCCTCACGTCTTCTTCAGTATAGCCTATTCATGCGGCGCTCTTCAAAGGTGCACACAGCGGTGTGACGCGGTCTCAGGAGGCTGGTTTCAATCTTGAAACAATCGTTCCCTTTTACGCATCGTTCACAAAAAAGCATTTTCTGTTCCGACCTGAGCATCGTTCACAAAAAAGCATTTTCTGTTCCGCATTATCATTTTTTTGTTGACAAAATGAATTTTTTCTATATAATGTACTATTAAGGAGCTATGGTTAAGGAGCACGAATGCTAAAAAATTTATTTTCATCATCAATACGCGCTGACGTTCTTTCACTGCTGCTCAACAGCCCCGATGAAAAGTTTTATGTCCGGGAAATCGCCAAGCTGGTGAGGAAGAATCCCTCGGGGGTCAAGCGGGAGCTCGACAATCTCGAGGAGATGGGGATCGTGGTAAGTGAAAAGGTTGCCAACCTCAAATATTTCCAGGCCGACGAGGATTCCCCCCTTTTCTCGGAACTCAAGAATCTCATCGCCAAGTCTCTCGGATTGCCTGGCGCAATAAAAGCGGTCCTCAGGGCGGCAGGGGCAAAGGCGGCATTCATTCACGGCCCCTATGCGGAAGGTGAAGACGTGGATTCCGTTGACTTGGTGATTATCGGCGCCTTTCCCTCCGTATCGAAAGGGCTCAAGGATCTGGAAAAGAAATTCGGATACAAAATCAATTACACATTGATTGATGAGGCCGAATACAAACTGAAGCGGAAAAAGAAGGACGCGGGAATCAGACGACTTCTTTCGGGAAAAAGGATTTCTCTTATCGGAAGGGTGTAGTTTACATCCTAAGAACTCCCCGGATATCCGGGGGCAGAAAGGGGGTGAAATGTATGGCGACAAAGAAGGCAGCGGCGAAGAAGCCGGCAGCGAAGAAAACAGCAGCGAAGAAGACCGCAAAGAAAAAATAAGTAAAGTTATGGGGAACTCTTGGCTGGAGAAGAAATTCTCCAGCCTCTTTTTTTTGTTTGCGGTCTTCCCTAGATATGAAACTCCATTTTCAGAAAAAATTCAAGGGAAATTTACAACTGCTTGATATAGCGGCCTTTTTTAGAGGTACAGGAGTGCCGGTGAGGGTTCAATTTCGGACGTCACGCTTTCCGAAACAATCTCCCAGCACTCGGGGCACGTGAGAAGCTTTTTCATGAACTTAAGGTTGGTCGAATGGCCCGACTTGTTGGCGAACACGTGGCCGTAAATGGGAAACCCGATGAGGGAGAAATCACCGATAAGATCGAGGATCTTGTGTCTCACGAACTCATCCTTGAACCTGAGGCCTGAGGAGTTGATCACGCCCTTGTCGGTGAGAATAATGGCGTTATTCAGGGAACCGCCCTTCGCAAGCCCCTGCGCCATCATATATTCAACGTCCTTAAGGAAGCCGAAGGTCCGCGCCGGCGCAATCTCCTTAATAAAACTCTCTTCATTGAGGTCCACGCCCATATGCTGCTCGCCGAGCATATGGTGATTGAAGTGTATCCTGTACGTTATCTTCCTGCCGTCGTAAGGGAGAATCGCAACCTCCGAATGGCCATCGTCCATGGTAAGCGGCTTGGTGATCCTCATATAAGGCCTCTTCTTGCCCTGTTTTGCGATCCCCGCCTTCAGGATGACACTGACCAGTTCTGTTGAACTTCCGTCCAGGATCGGGATTTCGGGGCCATCAACCTCAACAATGACGTTGTCGATTCCGAGACCCGCAAGTACTGCGAGGATATGCTCTACGGTCTTTATCTTGACCACACCATTGCCGAGGGTGGTCGCAAAGGAGGTGTCTGTTACCGCGCCGATATGGGCGCGAACTACCATGGCCCTGTCGAGGCGGTGAAAGATGATGCCGGTATCGCGGGGTGCGGGTTTCAGAGTAACCGTAGCGTGTCTTCCGGTGTGAAGACCGATACCGTCAAAGGTCACTTCCTGCTTTAGAGTTCTTTGGAGGCGCATAATTTCCTGGCAGTAGAGAAAGCAAGGTTAATGCCAGAACTCATTGCTTTTCTCAACGGGGAAGAATGATTGATGATAATGCCAGCGGGGACGAGACCGCAAATAATATACTTATAAATCAATAGGATACCTGTACTCCCGGTAACGCACATTATGAACGGAAGAAAAGCGTCTCCGGAAGAAACCGTCTGCATGTTGTCGAAATACATTCTGGTGTGGCTTTATTGCTACAGGGTGACTTCCCCTCCGACGACCATCTCTTTAATCCTCACCGTGGGCATCGCGTCAGAGACGGGAACTCCCTGAGAGTCTTTTCCACAGGTCCCGATCGAAAAACCGAGATCGGAGGCAACCATGTCTATGGACTTGAGCACCGAAGGCCCGCTGCCGGAGAGCGTCGCCCCCCTGACAGGCTCACAGATCACGCCGTCACGGATCATATAGCCCTCCTGGACATCAAAAACGAAATCCCCCCCGACCGTGTTGACCTGGCCCCCTCCCATTTTCTTCACAAAAAGACCCTCCGGGGTGGACCGTATAATGTCATCCGGCGCGGAGTCGCCCGGGGAGATGAACGTGTTGGTCATCCGCGGTATCGGACGATGACGGTAGGACTCCCTGCGGCCGTTTCCTGTTGAGGAGACACCATCACGCAGGGCTGTCAGTCTGTCGTACAGGTAACCGGTGAGTTTGCCTCTGTCTACAAGGACTGTGCGCCGGGACGGGACACCCTCGTCGTCGAAGCGGAAGGAGCCTCTTTTCCCCGGCAGGGTCGAATCGTCGATCACCGTGACAATCTGAGACGCCACCTCGGAGCCTATCTTATGGGAATAGACAGACAGTCCCTGCTGCGCCAGGTCGGCTTCAAGTCCGTGGCCGATTGCCTCGTGTATCATCGTCCCGCCTGCCTCGGAGGAAATAACGATCGGCATTCTTCCGCCGGGAGCCCTCCGTGCGGTGAGCATCATGATCGCTCTCCGGCAGGCCTTGAGCGCGGGTTCCTCCAGAGGGAACGCATCGAACAGTTCGAGGCCTGTATGTCCGCCCACGGCCTCATATCCGGTCTGGACAAGATTCCCGTCCGAGGCAACGACCTGGACCGCCGCGAGGGTATGTATGCGCTCATCTTCGGCTATGACGCCTTCCGAATTCACGATAAGAACCTTCTGCCCTGAATCCCGGTAGGTTCCCGTCACCTGTGAGATGCGGGCGTCAAAGGATCTCGCCGCGTGATTCGCCGACTCGAGAAGCCGGATCTTCCACTCGGAAGGGGTTTCCCCCGGGGGCTTTGCGATGGGAAAGTCGACTGCAGGCCTCAGACGTCTCAGGTCGAACGTAAGGTCAGCAGGCGGTCCGTGGAAGGCCCTGCTGAGAGTGGCTGCAAGGTCCGTCAGGGCGCCCCGGGAAAGGTCGTTGCCAAAGCCATAGGCTGTCTTTCCTTCTGATATGAGTCTTATTCCGACTCCGCGGTCGCCCCCTGACACGAGTTTCTCGATCCGGTTATCGTCAATCTGGAGGAAGGTCGACTTCCTCTGTTCCACGAATATGTCGGCGTATTCGCCCCCGCGGGACAGGGCCTTCTTCAGCACCGCCTGCAGCAATTCGATTTCTACCGTAGCGTTCACCCCGGCTTTCTGCTGGACTTAGGAATGCCTTCTATTATAGCATTAAGCCGCACCGGGCAAAGGGTATGGAGCATAGCGCAGAGACTGATGACGTCCCCATCGCCATGCCTTGTGCGCTTTGCCATTTTAGGAAGGGAGGAAGATAATATGCCGAAGGTTGGCATCATTGCGGGGAGCGGTTTTTATGAGATTGAGGGCGTCGGGATCAGGGAACTCAGGAAGATCGATACTCCATTCGGAGAACCCTCCGACGTATACAGGATCTGTGACTTCTCAGGCAGAGAATTTGTCTTTCTCTCGCGTCACGGAACTCCCCATCACATCCCCCCTCACAGGGTGAATTATCGCGCAAACCTATGGGGCTTCAAAGCTCTGGGGGTAGCGAGGATCTTTGCGGTGAATGCCGTCGGAGGCATCAACAGGGCCATGGCCCCCGGTGATATTGTGATACCCGATCAATGCATCGATATGACTCACGGCAGGGCATCGACATTCTACGAGGGAGATGAGGTGGTCCATATCGATCTTACCGATCCCTACTGCGGCGAATTGAGGGGCATTCTCCTGCGCTCAGGGGAAGAGCGGAATGCGGACCTGAATGCAGGGGGGACCTACGCCTGCATGAATGGTCCCAGGCTCGAAACAAGGGCGGAGATTGAGTTCCTTGAGAAGATGGGGGCCGATATTGTCGGTATGACCGCCATGCCGGAGGTCTGCCTCGCACGGGAGCTCGAGATCTGCTTCGCCGGGATCGCCGTGGTGACGAACCATGCCGCGGGGATATCCGGCAGGAAGCTCACCACCACAGAGGTCGTCGAAACCATGAAGGGTTCTTTGGGGCGCGTGAAGGGCGTACTCATGGCAGCCCTGCCTCTTGTGCCTGAGGAGAGGAACTGTGAATGCAGCCATGCACTCGGGGACGCGCGCATATGAACGTGCTAAGGTAAAGCCAGAAGAGGGTTACCCTGCTGTTGCAAGAACTGTCCTGCTCGGCAAAGCAGGGGTGATGAGAAGTCTTGTATCGTTCGCCTCGGCGAATCCGCCGTAGGAGGACGATACCTTCGAGGGCTGCCGACCACCAATATTTTCTCAATATGGCGCACAACTTTCGGTGAAACGCCTGATGCCTCATTGCCGGAATTGCATCGCATGTACAAGGCTTCGATTCAGCCATGCCTTGCCGATGTTTTGCAGCTCCGATGTTCGCAACGATGAGGGTTATTCTTGCCGCGGCTGAAAGGGTTTCTTTCTCATGCCGTCGATGAGATGAAACAGGGCCAGAATGGGATGGCGAAAGGTCATGCGGGGACCTGAGTGGCGCATCACCTCTTTCACCTTTTCCCTCATTTCCGGTTTGTAACAATGGATGGGACATTTGCCGCAGGTCGTCTTTCCTTCCTGGAAAGGGCATTTCTCGAGACGCAGGCTTGCGTAATCGAGAAGCCCCTTG
>DATJWU010000218.1:0-9144 GCA_035501055.1 Thermodesulfovibrionales bacterium | reverse complement strand
CATATGACGCTGAAGGGCAGGGAGCGGAATCTCAGAGTGGCTCTTCATCCCGCAAAGGATACCGATAGATATACTCCTTCGATTGATGCCATGATGACCTCTGTGGCCGAACGGTACGGTGAGACGGTTGTGGGAGTGGTCCTGACCGGCATGGGGAATGACGGCAAGTCGGGGACAGTGGAAATTAAGGACAAAGGTGGGTATACTATAGCAGAATCGGAGGAGACGTCGGTGGTCTTCGGTATGCCCCAGGAAGCGATTAAGACAGGCGCCGTCGACAGGGTTCTGCCGCTCGGCGAGATATCCGCGGAGATTGTCCGCGTGGTAATGAATACGGGGGACGAACAATGGAAAAAGATACAGGGATCGTAAAGAGAGTCGACGAATTCCTCCACATGCTCAGAAAGGGCGAGGAATTCACCAAGGAACTGCTCATCGAAAATGAAAAGCTGCGTTTCAGGGTAGCCCAGCTCGATGAGGCCAGCCACCGCTCTTCTGACGAGAGCAAAATGAAGCTCTACGAAGAGCGCATCAGGGACCTCGAGGGTCAGCTGAACTCCCTCATGGAGCGCTATCAGCAGGTCGAGGGAGAGAACAAGGACTTCGCGTCCAAGTATGTCGAAGTCGAAGAGCAGAACAACGCCCTCGCCAACCTTTACGTCGCAAGCTACCAGCTCCATTCCACCCTTGATTTCAACGAGGTGCTGAGGATCGTCCTCGAGATCATCATAAACCTCATCGGGGCGGAGGTCTTTGCCGTATTTCTGATCGACGAGAAGACCCACGACATAGTCCCTGTCGCTGCGGAGGGGGTTGCCCTCGAGGTTGTTCCCAAGGTGGGGGTAGGCGAGGGTATTATCGGCGCGGTCGCAAAAGAAGGGGAAAGTTATTTCTCGCCGGATCTCAACAGCGGGGGCGACATCACCGAAAAGATGCCCATCGTCTGCATCCCCCTGAAGATCAAGGAGCACGTAATCGGTATTGTCGCCATATACTCCCTCCTCGTGCAGAAAGAGGGCTTTACGAACATCGACTATGAGCTGTTCCACCTCCTCGCCGGACATGCTGCCACCGCGATCTTTTCCGCAAAGCTCTATTCGCAGTCCGAGAGGAAACTGACCACGATCCAGAGCTTCCTCGAACTTCTCAAGGAAAAACCGGGCAGATAGGAGGTATGATGCCAAACATTCTTGTTGTCGAAGACTCACCCACCATGAGACAGCTGCTGAGCTTTGCGATGAAACGGATCCCGAACACAAAGGTCATCGAGGCGACGGACGGCGTCGACGCCCTTAAAAAACTCTCGTCGGAAAAAGTGGACATCATCCTCGCCGATATCAATATGCCGGTCATGGACGGCCTGAAGCTCGTCAGCCTCGTGAGGAACAACCCGCTCTATAAAGACATCCCGGTGATCATCATCACGACCGAAGGGGCGAAGGAAGACAGGGAACGGGCGATGGCGCTCGGCGCCAACGGCTATATCCCGAAACCGATCCAGACCCAGGAACTCATAAAGATGGTGAACACCTTTATCCATCCCTAGCGGTATCCCGCCTCCAGCTGCCCGCACGCGGCCTGGATTTCACGCCCTTTGCTCTTCCTGATCAGCGCGGTCAGGGAACCTTTAAGCAGTACCTGCTGGAACTCCAGGACCCTCTCGTCGTCAGGCCTCCCGAATTCGGCGCCTTCGTACGGATTGAAGGGGATCAGGTTCACCTTTGACGGTATTCCCTTCAAAAGGCAGACGAGCCTTCTCGCATCCCCGGCGCTGTCGTTCACATCCTTCAGAAGGACATACTCGAAGGTGATCTTCCTGCGCGGCTGCAGAGGATACTTCCTGCAGGCTTCGAACAGTTTCCCGAGGGGGTAGGTGCGGTTGACCGGCATTACGGAATTCCTTACCGCATCGGTCGTAGCGTTCAGGGAGACGGCGAGGTTCACCGGCGGGGCCTTCTTCGGGAGTTCACGGATCGCCGGCACGATTCCGGCAGTCGACAGAGTCACTCTCCTCGGCGAGATCTTCATGAGGCCGGTGATCCTCCGGAGGGCCTCCGCAACGTTCTCGATATTCGCGAGGGGTTCGCCCATGCCCATGAGGACGATGTTGGTTATTCTCCTGGGTGCGATGATTCTCGCCGCCGCGATGACCTGGTCGGCAATTTCATGGGCGAAGAGGTTCCGCTTCAATCCCAGCCTCCCGGTGAGGCAGAACCGGCAGCCCATCGCGCATCCTGCCTGCGAAGAAATGCAGAGGGTGAGGCGCTCCTCATCGGGGATAAGGACGCACTCAATGCGTTCGCCGTCTTCAAGGCCGAAGAGGAATTTCTCCGTCCCGTCTTCCGAGACCAGACGGCTCACAAGCTCGGGACTGCTGAGGTACGCCTTCCCTGAAAGCTTCTCTCTGAGGTCCTTCGAGAATTCGGTGATGTCCGCGATCGAAAGGGCATGCCGCTCGTAGATCCAGTGCACGAGCTGCTTCGCCCTGAAGAGCGGAAGGCCGGAGTCTTTCACAAAGGATTCCAGCTCAGGTTTTGAGAGGGATTTGAGATTTGTCTTCGACGGCATCGTGGTCACCACAGCTTTCCGGGACTTCATTATTATAGCATTTCGGACTTTTCATGATATGGGCCGTCGCAAGAGAAAGTTGACACTCTTCACGAAAAAGCTTAGATTAGAAAGAGTTAACGAAGGAAGGGTCTATGAGCAGCCATAAGGCACATGAATACGTAAACGATTATTTCTATTTTGTCGTGCGTCCGAAGAAGGAAGAGGGAGAGAAGACGCTTCTCTACTGCTCGGGCGTCAATGTCTCGCGATTCTCTCCGATCACAAAGGGGCGCCACGGCATTGGGTCGAATCCTTCAGTGAGGGGGCTCCAACTGGTAAATCACGGGGTGAGGGCATTGGCGCTCTCGAGAGGAGCGACTCCGAAGGCCCTTCGGGGCAAGGACTGCGCAGGGCTGATTCCCACTGAAGATACGTGGTATACGGAGCTCTTGCTGATAGAAGATGCGGTTGAGTCGTTTCCTGATGAAATGATCGAGTATTGCGTGATCAGCCTTCTCAGAAAGATCTTTAACGCCTGTATGCTCGAAGTGCCGCTCCCCGAAAACCTGCCCGGGCCGCATGAGCTTCAGGTGTTCCTTGATGCTCAGTGCAGGGACATCGCGGGGCAGAGTGCTTAACCCGTTAAGTGCGGAAGGAGGGAGACACTTTTCAAACCCTCTTGTAATGCAATTGACTGTTCAGGAACATTTCTGAAGTCACGGACAATGCCTTTTACCTGATGAGGCCGCCTCATGATACCGGATGCGGCCGGCGGTATCGCTACAGAAGATTTTCCCGCGTGCTTCCCCCCAAGGCGCGGTTGCATTAACTTCCCTTCATCCTAATTCGTGCAAGAAGAGGTGTTTTTCACTTGACAGTGAACGAACGTTCACTATATAATGGGATCATGAAAAGCGATATGCGGGAAGAGAGGCTCCGTTCGAGGGTCAGGGCGATTTCGGGCTTCTATCAGGAGAGAGGGAGGATGCCGAGTTTCTCCGAGATCGGGGAGATGGCGGGATTCAGATCGAAAAACGCGGTCTTCAAGTTCGTCAATAAGCTAGAGCGGCTCAAGGTCCTCGAAAGGGACTCAAAAGGCAGGCTTATCCCCGGGTCGATTGCGGCCCCGGTAAAGATGCTCGGTACTGTTGAGGCAGGGTTTCCGAGTCCTGCCGAGGAGGAGTTGGCAGATGCGCTCTCTTTTGACGACCTTCTCATACAGAACAGGGAGTCCACGTTCCTTTTAAAGGTCTCCGGGGACTCGATGTCAGGGGCCGGCATCCTCCCCGGAGACATGGTGATCGTGGACAAGGGCCAGACGCCAAAAAGCGGGGACATCGTTATTGCAGAAGTAGATGGGGCATGGACGATGAAATACCTCGGAAAAAAGGGCGAGAGCGTGACCCTCCTGCCGGCCAATCCCAAATATCAACCAATCAGGCCGAAGAATGAGCTCAAGATCGCGGGCGTCGTGACGGCAGTGGTGAGGAAGTACAGGTGACGGGAATAATAAATCACAAGGAGGAACAATAGGATGGTTCACGGAGTCACACTGAAATCTCTTGGAGAACTTTTTTATCTGGTCGTCGCACTTTGTGCACTTTATGGCACATGGGACCTTTTCCGCAGATACAGGAAGATGAACTCGACAGTTATAAGGACCCATATCACTGCGTATAAGATTCAGAAGATGGTTGAAAGCCGCTCGCGATAACGCATATAAGGAAGCACCTTGTGAATATTTCTGAATTCTGATATTCTAAATTCAGAATTCAGAAATATCAGGAGGTCTGCAATGCAGAACGTGAAAACAGCTATCGCAGAGATAAAGTCCCGCGGTCAGTTGACAATCCCTAAAAAGATACGGGAATCGAGCCATCTTGAGGAAGGGCAGGTAGTCACTATTATCCCGGTGGGTGACTCCGTGATTATCACGCCGAAAAGACTTGAGATCGATGAGGCGCGAAGACAAGTCAGAAAGATCATGAAGGCATCGGGGCTTTCGGAAAAAGAACTGTTAGAGGGGCTCAAAGAGGAAAGGGAGGCGCTTTACAGGGAAGCCTATGGTAAGAAAAGGCGTTAGGGTCTTTCTCGATTCGAACGTCGTCATATCGGGCCTTTTCTCCGACAAGGGGGCGCCTCGCGTCATACTCGACCTTTTGTGTCTGGGGCTCCCTGCGCTTGCAGGGATAACAGGGCAATATAATCTCATTGAGATTGAACGGAACCTGAGAAAGAAAATGCCCGAGGTGCTTCCCGTATATAAGAGATATCTCCCTTTCCTTAACCTTCAGGTCATCCCCCTGCCTTCCTCAGGAGAAATCAATGAGCTGTCCGGGACCACTTCCGATAAGGACATCCCTGTTCTCGCTTCAGGCATCAAAGGCGATGTGGACTTTCTCGTAACAGGGGACAAAAAAGACTTTGTGAAGCTGAAAGGAAAATGCCCCTTTAAAGTTTTAACCCCTGCGGAATTTCTGGATGTTATTCTCCCGGAGGTCCTCAAGATGTTGAATACCGCGGAGGAGTGACGACGGTGGTGAGGAACCGCGGGGGGCGGACTATTCATGATAATATATGAGCACAAATGCCGAATCGGGCAACCAGAGAGGAGTCCTTAAAAAGGAGGCGACAAATGGGCACATTCTATGTAGGGGCATCGGTCGAAAATCATACGCACAGGGCAAAGTCCGCTCGGATACCGAAGCTCCTTGTCGATACGGGCAGTGAATGCACCTGGCTGCCTGAGAGCATTCTTGAAAAAATCGGAGTGACGAGGGAAAAAAAGGACGTATCGTTTGTATTGGCCAATGGCAAGGTGGTGACGCGGAGTGTCGGATTTGCCATTATCAGAGTCGATAAGCACTTTACCATCGATGAGGTGGTATTTGCCGAAAAGGGAGACTTGATTCTTCTCGGAGCCAGGACGCTTGAAGGATTAAATCTTGTCGTGAATACAACAAAAAAGAAGTTGGTTGCAGCCGGGCCGATCCCGGCAGCATGAAAGGTTGATAATTTGTGAAGGTTAAGAAGGTTGGTGCCGTAGAGATGAAACGCAGATTGCAAAAAGAAGCCGAGCGGAAATTGTCCGGCGTTTCAGAAAAGGGACAGTTTGAACTTTTGGCCAAGAAACACAGACAAACAGCTTGTTTCGTCGGATGATTTCAGGGACAACGCCCATCAGGTCTTTGAACGCGAGGCGGCGTGATGGCTGAACTGGATTTGGACATTGTCGCATGAAGAGGAAAAATGGAAATTGCAAAACTTGTCTTTGGATTATCTAGAGGCAATTTTATTGAATGTCAATTGTGGGGACTGGCCCAGGAAATTGGTTTTTGCCAGTTATGAATACTGCGAGAGGAGCTCGTTTCCTCCGCAAAGTACCAAGGGCTTGCCCGTGGGTATCTATGATTACAGATCCGTAGAATTTATGACGAGGAATCGAGAACTCGGTATTTCTCCATGGTGGATATTATTCAGGTTTTAATTCAACAGCCCGATTCCCAGACTTCGCGGAAGTATTCGAACAATGAAGGAACGGCTCCCAAAAAGGAAGGAAGTCAGTCGGTGACAAATTGTCACCAGTTGAAATTGATGGCTGATGACAGCAAAACGCGTGCTTACTGAGACAAATACTTGTAACGAGGAATCACAATGACCACACAACCCTTAACCATACGCTTCCGGCCCCGGGTGATCCTCCATGTGGACGCCGACGCTTTCTTCGCGTCCTATGAGCAGGCGGTCTGTCCTGAACTGAGGGGTAAACCGGTCATCACCGGCAAGGAGCGGGGAATCGTGGCGGCCGCAAGCTATGGGGCAAAGGCGCGGGGGAGTGCAGCGGGGCATGAGACTCATCGAGGTGAAAAAGGTCTGTCCCGATGCGGGGAGACATCCCGGAGAGAAAGACCGGTCTCTTCATGGGCGAAGACAAGAGACAGAGGCTGGGACGGCTGGTGCTGCGCATAAAGGTCTGAGGAGAAAGTCTGTTCCCCGATCCTTGTTGACTTTAAAATGATCCTTGATTTACTCTAAGAGTGCCTGTCATATGCCCGTGGCGCTAAGCCGGACAGTAGTGGTTTCGAGGGAGAATGCCCTGGATGGAAGAAAAGATACTCAAGGCCTTCGAAGAAAGCATAACCATAAAAGACAAGTTTGCGAAGGCGAACGTCGAGACCATCATAGAGGCATCGAAGTTGATCGCCGAGGCCTTCACTGAGGGAAAGAAACTTCTTCTTTTCGGCAACGGCGGGAGCGCCACCGATGCCTCGCATATCGCCGCCGAATTCGTGAACCGCTTCAAGAAGGACAGGCCCGGGCTGCCCGCGCTGGCCCTTAATACCGACGCGGCGGTCATTACCTCCATTGCGAACGACTACGATTTTTCGGAGATCTTCGCCCGGCAGATCAAGTCGCTGTCCGCTGAAGGGGACGTCGTGATCGCCATCAGCACGAGCGGCAATTCCCCAAATGTGCTGAAAGCGATGGACGCGGCAAAAAGGAGGAAGCTCCGGACGATCGTTTTTACAGGCGCAAAGGGGGAGAAGCTCGCCTCAAGGGCTGAACTCGCCTTTGTCGTCCCCTCCGACAACACGCCGAGAGTCCAGGAAACCCATATTACGCTCGGCCATGTCCTCTGCCAGATGGTGGAGGAGATCCTCTTTGAGAGCCCGAGAAAACGATAACCCCGGCAGTCCCGGCAGTCGTCGGGACTGCGTGCGCGTCATCGGGATTGATCCCGGCAGCCGTATCTGTGGCTATGGAATCGTCGAAAAGGGCGCGGAGAGTTGCGGCGGCTACCGGTATATCGCCTCGGGCAGGATCGAGCTGTCCTCCAAAGACCCGCTCCACGTCAGGCTCAACGACATTTACCTCACCCTTGCGGAGATTATCGGCGAGTACCGGCCGGTCCAGGCGGCGGTTGAACGCGTCTTTTTTGCAAAGAGCGTGAAGGCGGCGCTTCATCTCGGCCAGGCGCGGGGGGCTTCGATGCTCGCGGCAACGGCCGGAGGGCTCGAGGTCTTTGAATACTCCGCCCTGGAGGTGAAGAAGGCCCTCGTCGGTTACGGCAGGGCCGAGAAGAGCCAGGTGCAGGCGATGGTGAAGGCGGTGCTGAACCTGGGAAGGGTCCTCTCGCCGGACAGCGCAGACGCCCTTGCCCTCTCGATCTGCCATCTGAATACGATGCGGTTTTCTAGGACTCGCAGAGATACTGGGACAACTAGAAGAAATCAGCAAAAATGCAGAAAATAGCCACAGAGAACACAGAGGTCACAGAGATAAATTATGAAAGAATCCTTTCGTGAAGAAATCGTTCCGGAAGTCAGTTCGGAGGATGCCTTACTTCTTAGTTTGCATTCCTCGGTGCGCTCTGTGATCTCTGTGGCTAATGTTTTTTGGAGATTTAAATGATAGGTTCACTGAGGGGAAGACTCATATCGAAGAGGCCGGACAACGTGCTGGTCGAGGCTGCGGGCGTCGGCTATCTCGTGAGCGTTCCGGTCAACCTCCTCGCCGCACTCCCCGCCGAAGGCGCAGAGGTGTTTCTCTATGTCCATACCCATGTCCGTGAAGACGCGCTGCAGCTCTACGGCTTTCCGTCGGAGGACGAAAAGAGGATCTTCACGACCCTTCTCGCCATTTCCGGGATAGGTCCGAAAATGGCGCTGAACATCCTTTCGATGCCGGTGAAAGACTTCCTGCGCGCCCTTGATACGGAGGACGTGGCGATGCTCTGCAGGGTCCCCGGACTCGGTAAGAAGACCGCGCACCGGCTCATCCTCGAACTGAAGGAGAAACTGCCAAGGGTGCAGGGACCCAGGGACAGGGTCTTTGAAGATACCCTCTCGGCCCTGATCAACCTCGGGTACAGAAAGGCTGAGGCGCAGGAGTGTCTCGAACTGGCCCTCAGGAAAGGCCATACGGGTATCGAAGAGCTGCTGAAGGAAGCTCTTAAATGTCTTACCTCAGGCAGCGATGCGGTAAGAGGAGACGCGAAGGAGTGAAGAGGATCGACGACTCGGCCCACGGCGGCGAGATAAGCCCTGTCAAGAGCCAGGAGGACCAGAACTTCGAAGCAGCGATAAGGCCTAGGGGCTTTGACGACTTCGTGGGTCAGGAGAAGATCAAGGAGAACCTCCACGTCTTTATCACCGCAGCGGTGCAGCGTCACGAGGCCCTCGACCATGTCCTCTTCGGCGGGCCTCCCGGACTCGGAAAGACCACCCTCGCGAACATCATCGCCAACGAGCTGAAGGTGAACATCAAGACGACCTCGGGTCCGGTGCTCGAAAGGCCGGGGGACCTTGCGGCGATTCTCACGAACCTTTCGGAGATGGACATCCTTTTCATCGACGAGATCCACCGTCTTCCGAGGATCGTGGAAGAGGTCCTCTATCCCGCGATGGAGGACTACCAGCTCGATATCATCATCGGTCAGGGGCCGAACGCGAGGACCCTGAAACTGAGCCTTCCCAAATTCACCCTTATCGGCGCGACGACGAGGACAGGTCTCCTCACGTCTCCGCTGAGAGACAGATTCGGCGTGATCAACCGGCTTGAATTCTATGATCCCGGGGAGCTCAAGAGAATCCT